>NZ_AFOC01000076.1:0-19240 GCF_000224455.1 endosymbiont of Riftia pachyptila (vent Ph05) | reverse complement strand
GAGGCCTGACTGCGGACGTGCAGCAGATTCGCATCGACCACGCCCTGCTGGGGCGCCTCGCGCGGGTGCAAATCGACATATTCGCGGGCGACATAGGCGTTGCCCTGATTGAACTCGACCTCCAGCCAGCCCTCCAGCTGGGCGAGCAGCTCGACCCGGTTGCCCGCCGTCAGGGTGCCGAGTATGGCGCTGTTGCTGTCAGGCTGCTGGCGCACGTTGAGCAGGTTGGCGGTGACACGGCCGATGAGGCGCGATGGTTGCTCGACCAGATCGACATAATCGGCATGTAAAAATGCTGGTTGGCCCTGGTAGAGGACCTCGAACCAACCCGACCGTTCGCCGGTGATGTCGATCAGAGTGCCCAGGGAGTACTCGCCCAGCTTTCTCCCCTGCTGGCTGGGTTGGGCGCGGATATTCAGCCGTGAAGCGGTAATGGTACCGATCATGGAGCGCTCCTTTGTTGTGGCCCGGCGAGCGGGTGGTCCTAGTGGATAGGATTGCGGGCGGAGTGGCCGATCGTTGCGGTGAGGCTGGGTGCAGCGGACCCTTCATGATGTTTTTGTTCTCTATTATTGAATAGCCAAGAGGCGGCTATCTTACAAGTCTTGGAGGCGTGTCTAAAACAGCTCGATGCCCGAATCATCCTCCGACTGCTCGGTCGATTCGGATGCCTGGCTGCTGATGAACGCCTGCACCAGGCTCTCTTGGTTGCTGATGACGCTCTTCAGATTGTGGTTGATAGTGTAGAAGACTTCGCTGATCTCTTGCCCGGCATCCATCTGCTGCATCGCCTCTTCGATGGCGCTGTCGATGCGGTGGAGCAGATACTCCTCCTGATCCTCCTCCAGCCCCATGCGCATCATGTCGTAGCTGATGTCGTGGACCAGATCCTGCAGCAGCTTGTTGCTGTGGTCGCGGTTGACCAGGATAGTTTTGGCCAGGTGATAGAGGCTGCCGCGGATCTGGCTGAATGAGCGTAGCAGTTCATGGTTTTGCTGAGTCAGCGCTGCCTGGGTGGCGAGTACATTGATCTTGGTGTTGACCGCCGAGAGCAGGATCGGGAACAGATCTTTCAAACGCCCGTAGCGATCCATATCCTCCAGCGGCATGTTTTTGACGAGTAGGCTGGCCTGAGGGAAGTTGATGATGGTGCGGGCGCCAAAATCGAAAAAGCGACTCTCCTTGTCGTTCATCTCGATCAGCTCTTTTTCCAGCGGACTGATGCTGCCTTGGGAGGAGAACCAGTGCAGCTCATCATTGGCGCTGATCAGTAGTACGCACTCCAGTGAGAAACGAGTGGTGGTGTTGAACAGCCCTTGGGCGATCTCATCGAAGTTGGAGTAGCTGAGGCTCTTCTCCAGAAAATGCATCGCCTGAGCCAGTTCGCTGGTGCCGGTGATGGCGATGATGGCGGTCTGCTGCGCCTGCTGGTAGCGTTGGCTCAGTTCTTTGCGTTCGGCGCCGTAGCGCATCAGCACATTGATGCGGGCCAGCAGGTGTTCTGCCTCGAAGGGTTTGACCAGATAGTCATCAGCGCCGACCTCGTAGCCCTGCAGGCGTTCCCTGAGCGTGCCGTGGGAGGAGAGGAAGACCACAGGGATATCCTGGGTCTCCGGCAGACTGCGCAGTCGGTCGCAGACCTCATAGCCGTTGATGCCCGGCATCTCCACATCGAGCAGGATGAGATCCGGCTGCTCTTGCTGGGCGATCGCGATGCCCGACTCGCCGTCATCCGCCGTTCTGGTCGACAGCCCGCTTGCCGCCAGGGTCTTGCTGATCAGTTTCTGGACGAATCTGTCGTCGTCGATGATGAGGACATTGATCTTGTCTGACATGCTTGTCTTTCTTCGGCAAATAAGGGGCCGGATCCGGTTTGAAGCACCTCGCTCTGTAGATGGGTAGCGGTTGATCCGCCCAAGACTTGACCTGACCGTGCCCCTTGAGTCGGGGCGAACTAGATCAGCGCATAATCGGTTGCAGCTGGATGGTTTCCGGCGGCAGACAGACCTCGTCGCTGCAGGCCTGCAGCTGAAGCTCCAGATCCAATAGCGTGGCACCGCCGTTCCCCGGCGTGCGCTTGTGCTCCAGCGTCGCCTGGAGTTGGATATTGCCTTCATAGACCAGCAGAGGGTCGTGCTGGAAGGCGAGCTTTTGCTGCACTGGCGAGGGATAGGTGACCGGGGCCATGTGCCACTCGTGCTGGTTGTTGGCCAGGCGCAGCTCAGTGGGGATCAGTGACTCGCCGAGGGGGTGGTGGGCATTGATATGCCAGCCTTCGGGGATCTGGATAGCCAGCTCGAGCAGCTGTTTGTTGTCACTCATGGGTTTGAGCCCAGCCTCAAGGCGGATGCCGCCGAGGGCAGCGTAGCCGCGATGGGTGCGTTCGCCCTGGTTGAGATTGTCGACCGCGCTGAGCATGTAAGTGTAGCCGTTGGGTTGCCGTTCGATGTTGGCGGCGAAGTAGGCGATCAGGCTCTCTGCGGCGGTTTTATAATCTAGGTGGCCGCTGCGTAGCCAGAGCCGCTGCAGCAGATGCAGCGCCACCGAACTGCCAGAGGCGATGGCGTTGTCGGAGCCGCCGTCGCGCGGTCGGCCCATGGCGTTAAAATGGTCTTCCCCTGCCTCGCTCATGTAGAAACCACCATCCTTCTCCTGAAAGCGGGCGAGCATCGCATCGGCCAGCTCGCGGCTTCGGCTCAGCCATTTTGGGTCGCCGGTCAGGTCGTAGAGATAGCTCAGTCCCTCGCCGAGGTAGGCGTAGTCCTCCTGGTTGGCGGAGATGGAGGATTTGCCGTCGAGATGGACCCGCCAGAGCTGGCCGGCGCCTTTGCGATTGTGCTGCCAGAGGAATTCGGCGGCCCGTTCGGCGGCCTGGCGGTAGCTGTCTGAATCGAGCAGATCGGCGGCTTGGGCGAAGGCAGTGATCATCATGCCGTTCCAGGCGGTGACGATTTTGTTATCGCGTAGCGGGTGCTCGCGCTGTTCGCGGATCTGTCTCAGCACCTGATTGATATGGTCGATGCGCTGGTGTAGCGCTTCGAGGTTCATCGACTTGGTCTCGGCGTACTCCTCCAAGCTCTGTGGCAGATGCAGGATGTTGCGCCCCTCGAAGTTGCCGCGCTCGCTGATGGCGTAGAGTTCGATCGCCAGGCCAGCATCGCGGGGCTCTAGGGCATCGCGGATCTCCGCCGGGATCCAGGTGAAAAACAGCCCCTCTTCGCCGGCGCTGTCGGCATCCGTAGCAGAATAGAAACCACCGCTGGGGGCGGTCATTTCGCGCAGCACATAGTCGAGGGTCTGGGTCACCACCCGGCGATATTGCTCTTTGCCGGTGAGGCGCCAGGCGAGCAGATAGATCCGCGCCAGCTGCGCCTGATTGTAGAGCATCTTCTCGAAGTGGGGCACCAGCCACTCGTTGTCGGTGGAGTAGCGGTGGAAGCCGCCGCCGGCCTGGTCATAGATGCCGCCGCGGGCCATCGCGTCGAGGGTGACCTCGAGCGCCTGCAGCGCCTCTGGATGAGGCTGGCGCTGCAGCTGGTCGAGCAGCAGGAAGAGCCAGGGTTCATGGGGGAATTTGGGGGCCTGGCTGAAGCCGCCCTGTAGCTCGTCGAAGCTGCGCAGCATTTGCGCCACCGCCTTGTCGGCGGCCTGGGAGTCGAGCGCCTTGGCCTTGCCGCGCTGGCTGTTGGCTGCCTCGACTGCCTTGGCAACCCGCTCGGCCTGCTGGCGGGTGTCTTCGGGGCGCTCTTCCCAGATGGTCTGTATCTGCTGCAGGACGCTGGCAAACTGCTGCGGCGGGAAGTAGGTGCCGCCGAAGAAGGGTTTGCCCTCGGGGGTCAGCAGGCTCGACATCGGCCAGCCGCCGGACCGGTCATCAGCATCACCGCGGTCATGTAGGTCTCGTCGATATCGGGGTGGCTTTCGCGGTCCACTTTGATGGCGATGAAGTGCTCGTTGAGGAAGCGGGCGATCGACTCATTCTCGAAGCTCTCCCGTTCCATCACATGGCACCAGTGGCAGGTGGAGTAGCCGATGGAGAGGAAGATTGGTTTGTTCTCCCGCTTCGCCTTGGCGAAGGCCGCTTCGCCCCAGGGGTACCAGTCGACCGGGTTGTGGGCGTGTTGCAACAGGTAGGGGGAGTCTTCGAGGATCAGGCGGTTGAGGTAGCGTGGTGAGCCGTCCGCTTCGAGGTGCTCTGTGCGTGGGCGGTAGCCGACTCCCTTGGCGAGGTAGGCGGCTTTGAGTTGTTGTTGGATCTGCATTGGGCGTGTCACCTGGTAGTGGGTTGGGCGCCCCTCCGCGCCGAACGCCTGCCAGGAAAGGGTGAGCAGTAGTGCGGCGAGGAGTTTGGTATGCATCGGTTTAGGCTCCCTCTGCCAGCAGTCTATCGATCAACTGCTCGCCCATCACCGGACTAAAACTGCCGAATTTCTGCAGCCGTATGATGCCCTGCTGGTCGATGATCGCCATCTCCGGGGTGCCGCGGGTCTGGAATCGCTTCATGGTCTCGGGGATCTCTCCTTGCCGGGTTGGTGATGGTCGATGCCGATCAGATGGTGGATCTCTTTCTCTTTGAGATAGCGGCGTAGGCGCTCTGGGGGGTGGTAATTGTGGCCCTCGAACACGGTGTGGATGCCGATCAGTACGGTTCGATCTGGTGCCGGTACTTCTCTCCCCAGCGCCGCATCAGCGGCCCAGAGAAGCTGTTGCAGCCGGGGCACCAGAGCTGGAAGAAGTCGATCACCACCACCTTGCCGCGTAGCTCAGCCAGGCTGGTGCCCTCGCCGTTGATCCACTCGCTGATCTGCCATTCAGGGGTGGGCTTGCCACTGCCAAGGGCGCTGCCGGCCATAATTAAAAACAGCAGGCCGAGCAGCGGGTAGAGGGGGGCTGCCGCATCGCACGCCACCTTTAGAATTCGAGCTGGACTTTCTGTTCCATCGGCAGGTTGGCATCTTTGGCCCATTCGGCGGTGGAACCGTCGTAGAGCTGGGCTTCTTCGTTGCCTAGCAGTTCATGGGAGACGAACCAGCCCAGTGCGGCGCGGTGTCCAGTGTGGCAGTAGTTGATCTGTTTGCCCTGCAGCGGCACACCGGCGGCGGCGTAGATCTTCTTCAGGTTGTCGAGGCTCTGGAACTGGCCGCCGCCGTTGACGGTGAGCCAGTCGTAGGCGAGATGGATGGCCTGCGGCAGGCTGCCCGGGCGCTCTTTGTCGCCGCCCCGGTAGATGCCGAGATACTCGGCACGGCTGCGGTTGTCTACCGCCAGCGCACCATTTTCCAGGGCCGCCTTGACGGTCTGGCTATCAGGCCGGAACGCCGTGCGCAGTTTTGCTTTGAAGGCCTTTGGCTTGGGTTGGTTGAGCCCCTTCTGCAGTGGATAGACGCGCTTGTTGGCATAGTTGATCAGGCCGCCGTCGAGGATCGAAACTTGGTCGTGGCCGAGGGCCTTGAAGGTCCAGTAGATGCGGGTGGCGCTGGCCATGTCGCCGGCCCCGGAACCCATCACTACCAGCACCACCTGGCTGTCGTTGTCGATGCCGAGGCTGCCGATCAACTGCTCCAGCCGGGCTGGTGGCGTCATTAGCTGGGGCGTGCCTTTGGGTGATGTCTGACGCCAGTCGCCATAGTTGCTATTGACCGCGCCGGGTACGTGGTAGCGCTGGTAGCTGTTGCGGTCCTGCAGGTCGAGCACCACCAGGTTTTCATCCTTGAGGTGGGCATTGAGCCATTCGGCATCCACCAGGGGGGTGGCGAACAGCGGTGTGAGGGTGAACGCAAGCAGCAGGCCGGTCAGCAGTCGGATTTTCATTGGTGTTTTTTTCTTCTGGGTTGGAGGGAGTGAGGATGAGACACCGAGGGGAACCACCAGGTTCCCCTCGGAGCGGACTCAGGAGCTGATGCTGATACCGCCGATGCCGCTGGCGTTCATCTGCATCATGCGATGTTTGCCGGCGGCTTTTTGCGCCACGGCCATCAGGAACTCATCGACGTTTTCGTACTCCATCTTGTTGGCGAATTCCAGCAGTGTATCGACCAGCTGGCCGGTGGCCGCGATCTCCTCGTGGCTGCGGCCACAGCCCTGGCAGTGGGTGCCGTCCTGGGTGCAGTTGTTGCCGCCTTGGCAGGGATTGAATTTCATGGAAGCCTCCGGTGTCGTGGGAAAGTGAGGCGCTATTCTGACAGCCGAGGCGAGTGGGATAAACACCCTGCAAGCGGTAGGTAGGGAGGGGCGGCTTTTCTTGCATCGCATTGAAAAGCAGTGAATATCCTTATACCGTGCAGCGCACACGGGGGCGCTGTTGGGCCGCCTGTGTGACATAATAGACTCAAAATCTGAAGGGGTTTGTGATGCTCAAGCGAACAGCGGTATTTCTGATGTTGTTGGTCCTGGTGCTGGTGCCACTGGGGGCGGCGGCAGAGCAGGATGCCTTTGACGAGGCGGAGGCGGCGTTGTTGGCTGGGGATTATGATAAGGCGTTCAGGAAGTATCTGCGGTTGGCGCGGGACGGCAGCCCCAAGGCCCAGTATGAGCTGGGGCTGCTCTATCTGCATGGCAAGGGCGTCCGCAAGAAGGTCGACCGCGGGGTGGAATGGCTCAAGGAGGCGGCCAACAATGGCTCCTACCTAGCGGCCAATGAGCTGGGCAATATGTATATCTCTGGAAAGGATGTGCTGCGGGACGAAAAGCAGGCGATCCACTGGCTGCAGCAGGCCGAGAAGATCAATGAATCGACCAATGAGGCCGATGTCGAGTGCGAGTAATTTGCTGATATGAAATTCAGCGACTTCGGTTTCAAGGAGAACCCCTTTTCCATCACTCCCGATCCCCGCTACCTGTTTCTCAGTCGCGGTCATGAGGAGAGCCTTGCCCACTTGATCTATGGGGTCGGGCCCAATGGCGGTTTCGTTCAGCTCACCGGCGAGGTGGGTACCGGCAAGACAATGCTGGTACGCAGCCTGCTGGAGCAGCATCTTGAGAATGTCGAATTCGCTCTGATTTTTAATCCAAAACTCTCCCGTCGGGCGTTTCTCGCGGCGATCTGCGACGAGCTGGGGATCAGCTACACGGGGCCGCCCTACTCGCTGAAACAGCTGATCGACAACCTGACCCGACATCTGCTCGAGGCCCATACCGCCGGGCGCAACACCGTGCTGGTGGTGGATGAGGCGCAGAATCTCAGCCCGCGGGTGCTGGAGACGGTGCGCATGCTGACCAACCTGGAGACAGCGCGCCACAAGCTGCTGCGGATCATCCTGGTGGGGCAGCCCGAGCTACAGCAGATGCTGGAACAGCGGGAGTTGCGCCAGGTCGCCCAGCGCATCACTGCACGTTTCCACCTCTCGCCCCTGAGCCGCAAAGAGACCTCCGACTATATCCGCCACCGGCTTGAGGTGGCTGGTGTTAGTGAGCATCTGTTTACCACGGCGGGGATGTGGCTGACCTACTCGCTCTCGGGCGGCGTGCCGCGCATCATCAATACGATTTTGTGAACGAGCCCTGCTGGCGATCTTCGCCACCGATGCGCGCCGCGCCGGCGTGCGGCTGGTGTGGCGGGCGGCGAAAGAGATCAGGGGACGGAAACGTAGGAGGCGGTGGTCGAAGGTGTGGATGCTTGGCTTGCTGCTGGGCGTGGTTGGTGGCGCCAGCTGGTGGTTGGCGCCGCTGATTGGTCCACTGAAATTGGAGTCGCAGCAGTTGCATGTCGTCCCGGAGCTGCCGGTATCAGCAGAAACGATGGAGAGCGGGGAGCAACCACAGCATGAGGCCGGGCCGCTGGATTCCAGGGCAGAGGGGGATGGTTCGGAAGCGTCGCTGAGTGAACACATCAGTCAAACCGATGATGGTGAGTGGGCGGCGCATGCGCGCCTGTTTGCGCTCTGGGGCTTCTCTCTGACTGATGGCCTCGCCCTGCAGCCTTGTGAGTATGCAAAGGAGCTGGGGCTGCGCTGCTTTACCGATGTGGCGGGATGGGAGGATCTGGAGCGGCTGAATCGTCCAGCGCTTTTGTACCTCAATGTGGCGGGAGAGAAACGTTATCTGCTGCTGAAGGCGTTGCATGGAGAGCAGGCGATTGTTGATTATGGTGCTGGGGAGAGAGCGGTATTGCGGAGTGAGATCGCACCGCTCTGGCGGGGCGAATTCACCATGTTGTGGCGCCCTCATGCTGGTGAGGCGCTGATTGGCCCGGGTAGCGATGGGCCACTGGTGACTTGGTTGCGGCGGCGTCTGGCGCTGTCAAACGGGATTAAATTGAGTGCCGATGGAGTGTCGCAGCA
This sequence comes from endosymbiont of Riftia pachyptila (vent Ph05), assembly GCF_000224455.1. NCBI lineage: Bacteria > Pseudomonadati > Pseudomonadota > Gammaproteobacteria > endosymbiont of Riftia pachyptila. The sequence continues at coordinate 10,961 of NZ_AFOC01000076.1, read as the reverse complement.
GTTTGATGAAGAACTTGGGGTGCAGCTGCGGGAGTACCAGCTGCGAACAGGCCTGAAGCCCGACGGGGTGGCTGGACAGAAGACCCAGATTCAACTCAACAATCTGCAGCTGATGGTGGGAACGCCGACGCTGACAGGCGTGAGCTTGGTGGAAGGGGAGTAGCATGTCGCTGATTCTGGATGCGCTGAAGAAAGCGGAACGCCAGCACCGTTTGGGAGAGGTGCCGCGTCTGGGTGGACGTATGCACCGCATTGATCCTGGGGTTGGGCGTGGGCTGATCTATGCGCTGCTGTTTCTGGTGGCGTTCGGCATGTTGGCGCTGGGGCTCTATCTCGGTGACAGCGAGCCTTTGGAGCCTACGCCCTATGAGACTGCGTCCGGCAGTGAGTGGCAGCCGCCTGCCGCGGACCCGCAGCAGAGGCCGTCTGCGTTGCGCTCCATGCTGCCGCCAGACGGACCTGCCGTTGCCCAGCCAACACCGCCGGTTGCAGCGGTACCGGAGATTCAGCCAGCGCAGCCAGCCAGCGTTGAGGCAACGGAAGAGGCGCCGGCGTCGGTTGCTTCAGGCGAGCCGTTGGGCAGCCCGCCGGCAGTGGCCTCCAAACCTCGGCCGAGACCCAAACAGCTGAGTGAGTTGTCAGCCGGCTTTACGCAGAACCTGCCGGAGCTGAATATCGACATCCACTTCTTCGATGAGCAGGCAGCACGACGTTATGTGTTGATCAATCTGCAGAAGTACCGTGAAGGTGACTATCTCAGCGAAGGTCCGCTGCTCGACGAGATCCTCACCGATGGGGTGGTGCTGGAGTATCTGGGAGAGCGGTTTGTGTTGCCGATCGGCAACCAGTAGCCGGCGCTACTGATCGAGCATTCGCCGGTAGCGTGACCAGTCGAAGGCCGGGCCTGGGTCACTCTTGCGCTCTGGGGCGATGTCGGCGTGGCCGGCAATCCGCTCCGGGGTAATGGCCGGGTAGTGCTGCATGATCTCCCGGCTGGCGCGTGCCAGGCTGGTGTACTGTGGGTCGCTGTAGGGGGTCTGGTCGGTGCCCTCCAGTTCAATGCCGATGGAGAAGTCGTTGCAGCGTTCGCGGCCATCGAAGCAGGAGACGCCGGCGTGCCAGGCGCGTCGCTGCAGCGGCACATACTGCACCAGTTCGCCATCGCGGCGAATCAGCAGGTGGCTGGAGACCTGCAGCGTGGCGATCTCCGCGAAGAAGGGGTGGGCCGCTGCCGGCAACTGGTTGCTGAAGAGGGCGTCGATCCAGGGGCCGCCGAACTCACCGGGGGGCAGGCTGATGTTGTGGATCACCAGCAGGTCGATGATGCAGTCTTCCGGGCGTGCATCCTGGTTGGGTGAGGGGCAGTGCCGTGCCCAGTCGATCCAGTCGTCGCCGTTCTGCTCCAGATCAAGCACCGCCTCAGTTGCTCTTCTTCAGCCCTTTCAGCACCATGTCGGTGAAGCTGACGATGCCGACGATCTCGCCATGCTGCTCCACCACTGGCGCACGCGACAGGTCGAAGCGGGCAAACAGGCGCGCGCAGTAGCGGATGTCCATCTCCGGTGAGACGGTGAGCACCGGCTTGCTCATGATTTCATAGATGTTGACCCGTTCTGGGGCGCGATCCTTCGCCAGCACCTCTCTGGCGATGTCCGACAGCATCACCATGCCGTACTCGTCGTTTTCGTGGCGTTTTTTTACCAGCAGACACTTGGTTTCTACGTGGATCATGGTCTGCAGGGCGGACTTTACGGTATCCATGCCGTCGACCAAATCAAAATGGGTCTTCATCACATCCCGGATGCGGGTGATTTGTTTGTTGTTCATATCTCCTCCTCGATGACCTGGGCCAGAGTCTGGATCTGGTGACTGACGCCGACGGCGTCCTCGATGTTGAGCTGGAAGGCGATGCCGGTGCCGGGGCGCTCGTCGAAGTGGCCGGCCTCGGCGATCCGCTCCAGGATGGTGCGGCTGAGGTGCTCCTCCACCATCAGCAGTACCATGTCGCGCTGGGTCTCCAGGGTAAGGCCGAAGAAGGTCTTAGCCTGCTTCACGCCCTCACCGCGGGCCTGATTGATGACGGTGGAGCCGGTGGCGCCTGCTTTGCGTGCTGCCTCCAGTACGGCGTTGGTCTCGCTGTCTTCCACCAGAGCAATGATGAGTTTGAATCGCATCTCTATTTTCCTGGACGAGTTAACCGTGTTTGCGTTTGCCCCACCACTCGCTGAGCTGGGCATAGGCCATCACCGACATGATCGGGAATAGGCTGGCGAAGGCGATCAGGCCGAAGCCGTCGAGCAGCGGACTACGGCCGGGGATGCTGCTCGATAGACCCAGCCCCAGCGCTGCTACCAGCGGTACTGTCACCGTCGAGGTGGTGACGCCCCCGGAGTCGTAGGCGAGGGCGATGATGGTGCGTGGTGCATACAGGGTCTGGCCGATCACCACGATATAGCCGCTGATTATGTACCAGTGTAGCGGGGTGCCGCTGATGATACGGTAGCTGCCAAGCGCGATGCCTGCCGCCACTCCGATCGCTACCGCGATGCGCAGCCCCCATTCGCTGATGGCGCCGCCAGAGACCTGGTTCGCCTTGATCGCGACGGCGATCAGTGAAGGTTCGGCGATGGTGGTGGAGAAACCGATGGCGGCGGCGAAGAGATAGACCCAGAGATAGTGATGCCAATCGATCTGGCCGTCCTCGTCGAGGCCAAGGAAGACCGGATCGGTCAGCTGAACGGCCATCAGTCTGCCGAGCGGGAACAGAGCCAGGTCGAGGCCCTCGAGGAATAGCGCCAGCCCCAGCAGCACCAGCATGAACCCCATCAAGACCTGCTTTGCGTTGAACAGCGGGCGGCGCAGCACCAGGAACTGGAAGCCAAACAGGATGGCGGCGATCGGCAGCACATCGACCACTGTGCCGAGCAGAGTCTGCAGCAGATGGAGCAGCATCTCCATCAGAGCAGCATCCCGTAACCCATGACGAAAATCATCGGCGTCAGTGAGGCGAAGGCGATCAGGCCGAAGCCGTCAGTCATCGGGTTGCGCCCCTGGATGCTGGAGGCGAGTCCCACTCCCAGCGCGGTCACCAGCGGTACGGTGATGGTGGAGGTGGTGACGCCGCCTGAATCGTAGGCGATGCCGATGATCTCCTTGGGGGCGAAGGCGGTCATGATGACAACACCGAGATAGCCACCGATGATCAGGTACTGCACCGGCCAGCCCTTGATAATGCGCAACACGCCAAGCATGATGGCTATGCCCACTGAGAGTGCCACGGTGTAGCGCAGGCCGCCGGCGTAGTCGGCTTTGGCTGCCTCCTCATTGACGATCATGCCGCCCCCCGCAGCGACCTCGGCGGCCTCCTGGGCGATCTTAATCAGGGCGGGTTCGGCCACCGTGGTGCCAAAGCCGAGGGCAAAGGCGAACAGCAGTAGCCATAGCAGGCTGCCCTTGCGGGCGAAATCCCATGCCATCGCTTCGCCGAGCGGAAACAGCCCGATCTTCAGTCCGTGGATGAACAGGCTGAGCCCCAACACCACCAGCAGGGTGCCGCCAAGCAGGCTGCCCAGGTTGGGGATTGGCTGCTGCAGCACTACCATCTGGAAAAAGGCGATCACCAGAACAATCGGCAACAGATCCCTGGTGCTGTCGAGTAGTGAGGCGACGAGTAGTTGGATGGTCTGCATGTGTGGGGCGTCTGGCAAATGTTGGCAAAACCATACCCCAGGGGAGGGGCGCATGTTAACCTTGTTTGGGTATTGTTGGTGCGGCAGGCGCCCATGATTCGTTCAGAGACTCCCTAGTCAGGCTGTTCCGGGAAGGCTCTGGTGTCAATGGCAGGCTTGGTGGTTACTAGGAAGCCTCGGGCTGGCTTCTCTGAGATGCGATCTTGGCCACAATATCAACTACGATTTGTGTTGCTGGAGGCCGTTTATCGGGGGGGCGGCTTAAGTGATCCGCTGAATGGGCGATAGTAAGTAGTAGGTACAGCATTGAATGCCCTACGGCAAAATGCTAATTTTGTGCGAACCGACGACAGGATCAGGGAGCTTGCTGGTCTGGCTTCAATTATCTGTGAGGCCAATCGCAGTCACACAACAACAGTTGGATTAGTATTCCCGAAAGTGTCTAAGCAACGGATATGGTAGGCCTTTTTAGTTGATCCAGGTAGCTGAGACCAGAAGCGTATTGCATTATGCAACGGCAAGACAACATCATCTCTTTCGACGGGCAAGAGAGCCCAAAACGTCGGATCTCTCTGGACGCGAATAGCCGCAGGCTTATCGATGCGTGTCGAAAACTAGTCGTCAAGATGCTCCCTCAGTTGATGGCGGGGCTGTTTGAGAAGCTCGACGATGCGATGTATGAGCTTGCCGATAAATCCGAACACAACTCCCTTCAAAGCACCTATTTCAACACCATGCGTGACCTGCGCAAGGATCGCGTGCGTATCGACCGCGAATTCTGCCGTGAGGTGCTGGATCGCTACGATCGTTTTTGGGAGACGGGTGAGGTTGATGTATCGCAGCGCTCTTTCGACGAATTGAGCCGTGAATCGGAGATGTCGCTGCTCGACGATAATGAGCTGGAGGATTCACTGGCACTGGTCAACATGATCTCCAAGGGCGAGAACCGTTACTCCCGTGAACTCTATGCCCTGGGGCGGCGCTTTGCCCACATCGCCAATCTGGCCGATGAGGTGTCGAGCCAGAATAACCCGCTCGCCCCGGCGGTGATCTGCACCGCCTTTCAGGAGTCGTTGCGCAGTCTGCCAGTCGAACTGCCGGTGAAACTGATCATCTACAAGCAGTTTGACAAACAGGTGATGCACTATGTTGGTGGGCTCTATGACGAACTGAACCTGCTGCTTGGCAAGGCCGGGGTGATCGCCAAGCTGACTCCGCGGGTACGGCGCAATCCGGTCGCCCCTGCGGTCAAACAGGCCAAGCATGATCTGCACGGTGATTCCGAGCTCAGCGAAGAGGTGGATGAGCTGCAGGCGGAGGTGTTTGAACGGCTGCAGGGGCTGTTGGCCAACCGTCGGGGAAGTTCGTCATATCCGGCGGCTGGTGGAGTCGGCGGCGTGTCGCTGCCAAGTGTAGATACAGTAGAGCTGTTGGGGGCGCTCTCTGCGTTGCAGCAGTCGAATGTGGTGATGGTGCCATTTGGCGCCGCAGAGCAGCATCAGGATGATCTGCGCCGCCGCCTGGATTCCGATCTACGCATGCGCGATGGCAGCGAGGTCCAGCGCGCGTTGGGCGATATGGATAACGACACCATCGATGTAATCTCGATGCTGTTCGAGTTCATCCTCGACGATCACAGCCTGCCCGATGCGATGAAGGCGCTGTTGAGCCGCTTGCAGATTCCGATGCTGAAGGTCGCGATCATCGACAAGACCTTTTTCAGCAAAAAGGTCCACCCTGCCAGACAGTTGCTCAATAATCTGGCACAGGCAGCGATCGGCTGGAATGAGGCCAGCGATCGGAAGAGCGATCTGCTCTACCAGAAGATCGAGTCGGTGGTCAAAGCGATATTAACCGAGTTCGTGGATGACCCCGCGATCTTTACTGAACTCAACGATGACTTCTCAAAATGGTGGGAGAAGGAGCAGCGAGGCGCCGACATTGCGGAGCAGCGCACCACCCAGGTTAGTCGCGGCAAGGAGCAGTTACGGGCGGCCAAGCTGAGGGTGACCGAGGAGATCAACTCTCGCCTGCAGATGCAGCCAGTCATTCCCCATGTGGTGATCGCACTGCTGAAGGATGGATGGAAGGATGTCATGCTGCTCAACTACCTGCGCCAGGGCCCCGACAGCGATGATTGGAAGGAGTCGCTGGAGATAGTCGATAAACTTCTCTGGAGCGTACGCCCCAAAGAGGAGTATGCGGAGCGCCAGGAGTTGCTGCGGAATATTCCTGAGCTGCTGCGTAACTTGCGTGAACGCCTCAACAGCATCTCCTTTGACCAACATAAGATGGCGCGCCTTTTTAAGGAGTTGCAGAATTGTCATATCTCTTGTCTGCGCGGCAAAGAGTTGCCTTCGCCGGTCAATACGGCGATGGCGGTGGCAGAAAAGCAGGTCAGCTTCCCGGACAGCCGCCTGTTAGAGACCAGCTCACTGCTGGCCGATTCGGAGGTAATCGAAACGCCCTCGGTGCCCCATGACGAATTTACCGAGATTGCCGAGAATCTGGAGGTCGGTACCTGGCTGGAGATGGATCAGAAGCAGGGGGATGGCAAGCTAAGGGTGAAGCTCTCCTGGAAGAGCGATGTGAGTGATGCCTACATTTTCGTCAACCGTAAGGGCGTGAAGGCCCTCGACCTGACCGTGCAGGGGCTTGCTGCGCGTTTTCGCGAAGGTTCAGCCCGAATGCTGAGCGATGGCTCGATGCCGATTATGGATCGGGCGCTGGATGCAATGTTGGGCGCCCTGCACGATACTCGTGAAGGCGCGGTATCGGCCTGACTGGTTGACTCTTTCTCGTCCTGGTTTTACTTTCCCTGCCCATCCTCGAGCACCCCGGTAGCGGGGTGATCGATCATCAATCACCTTTTGCCACTAGACAGATGGAGAACTCAATGAGCGATAAGATCACCGATTCCGGTCTGAAATACGAAGACCTGCAGGAGGGCGATGGTGCTGCTGCAGAGAATGGGCAGCGGGTTTCGGTGCACTATACGGGCTGGCTGACTGATGGCAGCAAATTCGACTCCTCCCTGGATCGCAACCAGCCATTCAGCTTCTCGCTCGGGCGCGGCATGGTGATCCGTGGCTGGGATGAAGGGGTTGCCGGAATGAAGGTGGGCGGCAGGCGTAAGCTGACGATCCCGCCGCAGCTCGGCTATGGTGCCGCCGGGGCAGGCGGGGTGATTCCACCCAATGCGACACTGGTGTTCGAGGTAGAACTGCTGGCGGTGGATTGAACCCTATGCCGGAGTTGCCACAATCCCGATTGATCTCCGCCCAGGTTGCGCTGGCACTGGAGGAAGACCTGGGGTGCGGTGATCTCACCGCATTGCTGATCGATGCCGGTTCGGTCTCCCGGGTGGAGGTGATCTGTCGTGAACAGGCGGTGTTGTGTGGCTGCGCCTGGTTTGACGAGACCTTCAGGCAGCTCAATCCGGCCATCGAGATCGAGTGGCTGGCAGCAGATGGCGAGCGGTTGCAGGCCGGTGCGACGGTCTGTCGTCTGCAGGGTGACACCCGTAGTCTGCTCAGCGGCGAGCGTACGGCGCTGAACTATCTGCAGACCCTGTCGGGCACGGCGACCCTGGCGCGGCGCTACGCCGAGCAGGTCGCCGGTACTGGGGTGCGCATTCTTGATACCCGCAAGACCCTGCCGGGACTGCGCTTGCAGCAGAAGTATGCAGTGGTCTGTGGCGGCTGCAGCAACCACCGCATCGGCCTCTACGATGCCATCCTGATCAAAGAGAACCATATCCGGGCGGCCGGCTCGATCGAAGCCGCACTGGAGGCAGCAGTTGCCAGCGTTGCCGAAGGGATCCCGATCGAGATCGAGGTAGAGTCTTTGGATGAACTGCAACAGGCGCTGGCGGCCGGTGCCGCACGGGTGTTGTTGGACAATTTTCCGCTACCGCAGCTGCGGGAGGCGGTCGCCCTGAGTGCTGGGCAGGTTCGCCTGGAGGCTTCTGGCGGGGTGACGCTGGAGACGATCCGGCAGATTGCCGAGACTGGTGTGGATGATATCTCGGTGGGAGGCCTCACCAAGGATCTGGTTGCTGTTGATCTGTCGATGCTATTTATCTAATGCTCAGGCCTTCTCGTCGAGTAGCGTACCGAGCGTCTCATCCGCGTGCTTGATCACTTGCACAGCGGCACTGCTTTGATGGGCGTGCTGTTTCATCTCGAGCAGGGCGCGTGAGAGATCGCTGGGGTTAGCTGTCTTGTTGCCCGGAGTGGCATTGCTGATGCTGGCGGCGACCCGGCGCATTCCCTGTAAGCTGCGCTGGATTCCCTGCAATGCCGGTGTGACGATCGATTGAATGGGCATGCTTTGCCACCCCCCATCACCTGTTTCATCCCCTATGCCGGCAAGCCGGGCTTGATCTTGAGTGGCTGCGGGTAAGATTGTGACTTTTGTGAGTAAGGCAGGGAAAGCGCTTCGCCTGGCAGGTCTCCTCGTCAGGTCCAGCGGTGCAGTGCTGGAAATACCAGTCGCAGACCACTCAGCTGAAATCGCTGGTCGGGGGGGGCGCTCTGGCGAAAACTGCTGCGCCGTAGCACTCGCTGGGTGTGTAGCGAGCCGCCTCGCAATACCCCCATATCCGGTGTGAAGGCACTGCTGGAGACGCTCTCGTCAGGGAAGGGCTGGAACTCGGGGTAGCCGTGAAAGTCGTTTTTACACCACTCCCAACTACGGCCGAAGTCGCGCAGCACCTTGGTGCGGACTGCTATCTCCCACTGGTATTCGTGCTGTACCACAGCGCCCTCGTAGGGCTTGCCTTGGGACGAGACCCAAGCGGCGAAGGCGCGCGCCTCATGGCGGTTGATGCCGGCAAGCGGTTCATCGGCCATCAGATCGATGGCGCCATTGAGGCCGATCTGGTACCAGTTCCCGTTGGCGTCATGGCGCCAATACTCGGGTGCCTTGCAGTCGGTTTGCGCCAGCCAGTTGCTGCCTGCCTTGTCCCAGTTTCGGGCGTGGCGTAGCCGCCGGCCTGCATGAACGCAAGGTATTGGCCATTGCTGACTGGTGACAGAGCGATACGGAAGCTGCTCAGCTCCACTAACTGAGGTGGTAGTTCATTATCGTAGGCGGAGGGCAGATGGCGTGAGCCGATGCGATAGTGGCCCTGCGACAACTCCTTGGTCTGCCACTCGATTGGCCTGGGTTGCAGCGGATGCTTGGTCTGGTGGTCCGGTGCGGCCAGCTGCAGCTGGCGCTGGTTGAGCACCAGCAGCATCTGCTCGTAGAGCTTGGCCTGTTCCTGCACCAGAAACCACTGCAGTCGCTCGTTCTCCAGTAGTGGACTGGAACCCAGCATGCTGGGGTTGGCGAGGCGCATCAGATGGTCGTCGCGGACCTCTGCGGCCCAGTTGCGCAGGTGGTCGCTGGGGGGGAGCTGGGCGCACTGCGCCTCGAGAGAGAGATCGCCAGGAGTGAAGAGCTGGCTGACGCGCTGTGTGAGGCTGTCGTCACCGGCGAGCTGCTCCCGCAGCCAGTAGAGTTCCAGATAGACGCCACGCCCAAACAGCCAGTTGAGCGAACCCAATTGCGGATGGTACTGACGTTTGGCCTCTTCAGGCGTTACCGATGCCAGCAGTTCGTCCTGCATCTCGTAGAGGTTGCTGAGGGTTCCCAGTATGGAGGGTGCGGTCATGCGAGGCGTCTCCGTGTCTGTTGCAACCCGCTATGGTAGCGGAACGGCACAGGGATCGGAAATTGGCCGGATACCACTCAGGAGAGATCCTGGTGGTCTGTTATTCAGGTCGGTCGCGAGAGGAAGATGGGTGCGGGTTGATGTGAGAGATTCCAGCTTGTTTGCGCATGCCAAGCTGGAGTCTCTCATCGGTCTGGGAAGGGATCAGACGCAGCCGGTCGGCTTGGGCAGGCCGCCATATTTGGTGATCGGCTTCATTGGGCCGGTCAACCAGAGCTTGAACATCTCTTTCTGGTTGGCTCCCAGGTATTTGGAAAACTTGCGGATCGGCGGCACTGTTGAGTGCTCTTCGTAGTACTCGCGGGCTTTCAGCATCTGTTCCCAGCGCTCACCAGAGAGGTCGAAGTCGTCCGCTTCGGCCATTGCCTTGGCGATCTCTGGTGTCCAGAGATTCATGTCGGTCAGATAGCCGTCGCCGTCGCGTGTAGGGATTTCAATGCTCATGCTCAATACTCCAGGATAGGTTATAACCAACTAATTTAGTCAGGATTTAGATGAATTCTAAAGTATTTGGTCTGGTTATATCTACCATTAACTTAATGTGGAATTATTTTTTGAGCAGTCAGCCCTGCTCGGTCGGCTTGTTTTCGTCCAGGATCTGCCCCGTGTTGAACCAGCGCGCCGCACCGAAACCGCCGACGAAGTAGAAGCGCTCAGGGATCAGCCGGTAGAAACGGAAGTTGAGCTGTTCGAAATAGGGGCGGCTGTCAGGATAGTGGTGGAAATGGCGCTCCAGTAGTGCTTCTGAGGGGGAGTTGATGGCCTCGGCGCGGGCCAGCGCGGTGAGCCGCGCCAGCTGCTGCACATCCCCCTGGCCTGGCTCAACCAGAGTCAGCGAGCAGCCGGGCTCAGCCTGCAGGTTGCGGGTGTGTTGTGCCAGATGGGCGAGTAGCAGCAGCGGCCGGCCCTGACGATCGAGAGAGTAGGGGGCCAGTGAGCCGAATGGGTAGCCTTTGTGCTCCAAGGAGCGGGTCGAGAGGATGCCGCTGCGACTCTCCTGCCAGAGTTGGTGGGCCAACTGCAACTGCTGTGGTGTGGCAGAGGGGCTGCTCGGCTCCGTGGGCGGTTGAGGCCTGGTCATGGTTGCTCAACTCCTAACCGTGCCAATTTTCTCCTCCACCGAACGGATCTTCTGCGCCAGACGTTGATCTTTTCCCTGGCGGATATCCAGCTTGAGTGAGGAGTAGACACGTCGGCAACCCTGGCGCTCGAGCAGCTGATAGGCACGCTCCACCAGGGCCAGCGCATCGCCCAGCTCGGCGGTCTCGATAATGGTGCCCATCGGTGTTAGCTGATAGTCGACGCCGCTGTCGCGGATCATGGCGATCACCTGGCTGACCTGCTCGCTGACGCTCTCCCCCTGATCGGTGGGAAACATGCTGAATTCCAGTAGTACCGACACTTTCACTGCCCTCCGTTGTTCGCAGGCTACTCTAAACGGCGGCCAGTGTCGGGTGCAAACGGCTAAATTCATCCTTGGTAGCCTGAGGCCAGGCCTGATCAGGCCCGGACTGCGCAGTTCACAAATGTTCACAGGGTTCTGTTTGGGTGGG
>NZ_AFOC01000077.1:0-18770 GCF_000224455.1 endosymbiont of Riftia pachyptila (vent Ph05) | reverse complement strand
GCTCCCAGCCAACAGCGGCGCAATCAGATTGGCGAGACGCGACTCCAGAGTAGCATCCACCTGGGAGGTGTCGGTGATCACCCGGCAGCCACCGCGATTGATCACCGGATCCTCGATGATATCCCAGCCCAGATCGGCCTCACCCAGAGCGTAGATCTCACGGATCAGCTCGGCATCCTCCGGGTGCAGCAGCAGCCTGACGTTGCGCGAGGAGACTGGCAGGATCGCCAGTGCTTCACGCACCACACCGACGATCTGATTCGGATCGGCACGCACCTCGCGCCGCACCAGCTGGCGCACCATCGCAATAACCAGGGTCACCAGTTCCTCCTCCACCGCTCTATCAAGTTCTCGCAACGGCTCGTCGAGCAGGCTGAGCTGCCGTTCCAGGCGCGCAATATGCTGCTTGATCTGCTCGCGCCCCTGCTGCAGCGCCTCCTTGTGGCCGAACTCAAAGCCATCTTCCTTGCCCTTCTCGAAACCCTCTTCATACGCTTGCTGACGAACCGCCTCCAGCTCCTCAGCAGTGGGCGGAGCCGGCAGCTCTGCATCCTCCATCTCGACCTCATCCGCCGGGCGCTCTGGCTTGCGTTCTCCCTCCATTTCGGGAGGCAGCCAGGGCCGGATCTCATCCGTCTGCTGTTCCGGCCGCAGTTTAGACGAACTCATCACCGCCACCTCCCAGCATGATCTCACCAGCGTCGGAAAGTCGGCGTGCCACCTGCAGGATCTCCTTCTGCGCCGCCTCTACGTCACTCAGTTTGGTCGGCGCTGCCGCCTCCAGATCGTCCGCCAACATCTCTGCGGCGCGCTTCGACATATTCTTGAATATCTTCTCCTTGAGCCCCTCATCCGCTGCGCGCAGCGCCAGCAGCAGCTGTTCGGAGGCGACCTCTCGCAGCAGTGTCTGGATGCCACGATCATCCACATCGATCAGGTTGTCGAAGACGAACATATTGTCCTGCAGTTCCTGCCCCAGATCCGCATCAGCCTCCATGATCTCGTCCATTACCTGGCTCTCGACTGCACCATCGAGCAGGTTGAGAATGCTGGAGGCGGTATCTATCCCGCCCAGGTTGGAGGATTTGACGTTGGTGGCGCCAGAGAACTGCTTCTCCAGGATCTCGTCCAGCTCCTGCAACGCCTTGGGCTGGATACCGTCGAGGGTGGCGATGCGCATTATAATGTCGGTGCGGATCCGCTCGCTGAATTCCGACAACACCTCGGCGGCCTGGTCGGCCTCGAGAAACGAGAGCACGATGGCAATGATCTGTGGATGTTCCAGACGGATCAGCTCAGCGATGGAGCGCGAATCCATCCACTTAAGCTGCTCCAAACCCTTGCTGTTGCGCCCCAGCAGGATGCGGTCGATCACGCCCCCCGCCTTGTCGGCCCCCAGCGCGTTGGTCAGCATGTTGCGGATATACTCGTCGGAGCCAAGCCCAAGTGCGGTCTGCTTCTCCAGGTTGGCGACGAAGTGGCGCATCACCATCTCCATCTGATCGGTGGTGACGTTGGTTAGTCCGGCCATCGCCATGCCGACATCCTGCACCTCTTTCGGGCCCATGTGCTTGAGCAGTTCAGCAGCATCATTTTCGCCCAAGGCGAGCAACAGGATAGCTGCCCGGTTCAGGCCGCTTATATTTTCAACTTCGGCCACCTCCGCCTCGGTGACCATGGCATTCTTGTTATCGGGCATCGTCGGCTATCCACTGTTTGACCACCTGGGCGACCCGTTTTGGATCCTCTGCGATCATCTGGCGGGCGGCTTCAAGGGTCTTCTCATAGCTACCGGGGCCGGGCAGCTTGACCGCCTCCCCCCCCTCCAGCTCGCCAGCGAGCCCACCTTCACCCGCAAGCTCGCCTTCAAGCCCTTCGCCCGCCATACCTTCGGCGCCGATCACGCCGCCAGCAGCAACCCCTTCGCCCTCCTCATCCCCACCCTCACCAGGTTGAGCGGTGAGGCGCGTCATGGTCGGCTTGAGCACGCCGAAGATCAGCAGCAGCACCAGCAACAGCCCACTGGCCTGACGCACTGCATCCCAAAACCAGGGCTGCTCCCAGATCGGCAGTTCGGGCAGCGGCTCAGGCGGTGCTGGGACAAAGAAGGTCTCACTAATCACCCGCACGCTGTCGCCGCGGCGCGGGTTAAAACCGATCGCCTCCTTGACCAGATTGGTGATGCTGGAGATCTCCTCCGGGGTGCGCGGGATCGTCTCGATCTGCTCCTCACCCGCCTCGTTGATGCTCAGCCGCACCCGATCGTTGAGCACTAACGCCACCGACAAGCGCCGTAGCGAACCTGTCGGCAGGCGCGTGTGGCTAATAGTCTTGTCGAGTTCAAAATTGCGCGTCGCCTGCTTGCTAGTGTTGATCGGCGTGCCCTCTCCCTCGCCGCCTACGCCGGATGCCTGCTCCGGAGAAGATCCGGCCGCCGGCGGCTGGTTGGTGAGTGCCCCCGGCACCCCCTGCTCGGCACGCAACCGGCTCACTTGTTCGTTGACCCGCTCAGAGCGCAGCGCCGCCATATCGGGATTGAAGCTCTCCTGGGTCTGCTCCACCTGACTGAAATCCAGTTCAGCAGTGACCTCGGCACGCAGGTTCTCCTTGCCCACCAGCGGCGCAACGATATCCTCGATGCGCTGTTTGAAGTGCGCCTCCAGCTCCTGAGTGTATTCAAACTGGCTGGTGGTGAGGCTCATCTGGCTGGAGTTTTCATCGCCGCTGAGCAGACGTCCCTTCTGGTCCACCACCGTGACCCGTGAGGTTTCCAACTCTGGCACTGCCGAGGCGACCAGATGCACGATCGCCTCCACCTGGCCCTTCTCCAGGGTGCGACCGGGATAGAGTTTGATGGTGACCGAGGCGCTGGGGTATTTGCGCTGGCGAATGAACACCGACTGTTTCGGCGTCGCCAGGTGAACCCGCGCTGTCTCCACGTTAGCCAGGGTCATGATGGTACGCGTCAGCTCCCCTTCCAGGGCCCTCTGGTAGCGCGCCGCCTCCACCAGTCGGCTGGTGTTGAAACCGGTCTCCTGCTGCAGCAGCTCAAAGCCGACCGAGTCGCTGTGCGGCAAACCCTGGCCGGCAAGTTTCATCCGCGCCTGCTGCAAATCACCGCTCGGCACCATGATCAGGCCACTGGCAGGATCCACCTCGTAGTCGATGCCCGACTGCTGCAGCACCTGGGCGATCTCCGCTGCATCTTTCTGCGCCAGGTTGCCAAACAGCACGCTGTAGCTCGGCTTTTGGCTCCACAGCACCACCGCAACACCGAGTGCAACACTGCGGCAATGCCGACCATCACCGCCAACTGGCGTAGCAGCGGGTTGTCTTGCAGCCGCCGGCTTACCTCCAGGGCCTTGCCACCCGGCTCTTCAGGATTGGTCAGTTCCATGTACTCACTCCCCCCTCAAACGGCTAGGCGGCTGTCGGGTTATGGGATTTGTAGCGAGGGGAAGCGTCACTGAGGTGAATTTTTCGTTCGTTCGAGGCGAATAGCCCGCTCTATTTAACGAGAACGAACGGAAAATTCGACCAGCAAGGCTTTTCCACAGTAAAACAGCCATAACCCAACAGCCTCCTAGATCGGCATGTTCATCACGTCCTTGTAGGCCTCACCAGCTTATTCCGTACCTGGACCATGGCGTCGAACGAGAGGCTCGACTTCTGTACTGCGATCATCACCTGGGCCAGATCGAGATCTTTCTCGCCGGTCTCAAACGCCTGGGTCAGCGCCTTGGCCTCTTGCTGGGTCTCATTGACCTGGTCGATGGAACGCTTCAGCAGATCGCTGAAATCCGCCTGCGCGGCAGGTTTGCTCTGTTCTGCCTGGTTCTGTGCCTGGGCGCTCATCACCCGCATCTGCGCCAGAACCTGGTTGATGTCCATACTGCTCATTGCACCTTTCCCCTGATGAAATCATGCCTGCTATTGCTATGCAGTTTCCGCACCACTCTGATCATCCCGGTATCTCAACACCAGCCTCTCGCATCCTTGCGATCTTGTACCTCAATGTACGCTGGCTGATCCCCAGCCGTTCTGCCGCGAACGTGCGGCTTCCCTTACCCTCCCGCAGGGCCTCCATGATCATCTGCTCCTCTACCGAGCGCAGATCCTCCGGCAGGCGTCTACCCCCCTCTTTGCTCACCTTCGCTTCTGCTGAGTCGGGCTCCGGCGACAAACCTGCCCCAAAACTGAGATCCTCAGCCCGGATGTTCTCCCCCTGCCGCATGATCAGGGCCCGCTGTATCAGGTTGTCCAGCTCTCGCACATTACCGGGCCAGCGGTGGTTAAGCAGAAGCTGTTCTGCAGCAGGTTCAATGATGGGCATCGCCTCCCTAGGCTGCAGATGCTGGCGGATCAAATGCTTTGCCAACGGCAGGATGTCGCGCTGACGCTCCCGTAGTGGCGGCAGCAGCAGTGGGAAGACATTAAGACGGTAGAAAAGATCCTCGCGGAAGCGGCCAGCGGCGACCTCTTCGCGCAGATTGCGGTTGGTGGTGGCCAACACCCGCACATCAAGTTCGATAATGCGGCGGCCACCCAGGCGCTCCAATTCCCGCTCCTGCAGTACTCGCAGCAGTTTCGCCTGCAACGCCAGACTCATCTCGGAGATCTCATCCAGCAGCAGAGTACCACCCTGGGCCTGCTCAAACTTGCCGGCGGTGGACTGATAGGCGCCGGTGAAGGCGCCCTTTTCATAGCCAAACAGCACCGCTTCGAGCATGCTTTCAGGAATCGCGGCACAGTTGATGGCGATGAAGGGGCCGTCCCGGCGCTGCGAACTGTTGTGGATGTAGCGGGCGAAGACCTCTTTGCCGGTGCCACTCTCACCCTGTACCATCACCGTGACATCGCTGACCGCCACGCGACGTGCCAGCGCAAGCACCTCAATGCTGCGTAGATCCTCCGCCACCGGCCCACTGCCGGCGCTGGCTGAAGTATCGATGATGGTACTGGCCACCTTGTTGAGCAGCAGCTCCGCCTCGAAGGGTTTCACCAGATAGTCCACCGCACCGTCACGCATCGCATCGACCGCCTTCTCGATCGTGCCGTAGGCGGTCATCAGCAGCACCGGCAGCTCTGGATAGCTATTCTTGATCTGCTTCAGCAGCCGGTAACCATCCATCGGCCGCATCTGCACATCGCTCACCACCATGCCGACCGGCTCCTGCTCGAGAATCTCCAGGGCAGCACCACCTTCGTCTGCTGCTACGACCGGATACCCCGCCAGTTCGAGAGTATCGCTCAGCGCCTCCCGCAGAGCCGGGTCATCTTCAACGATGAGAACGGTTGACTGACTCATAGTACTGCACTCCGGTGACGGGAAACCGGCTCGACTTTGTCTGCTGCAAGCGGTCTCTCCGTTAGCTGCTCTCGCTGGCACGACTGGTAACGAGGCAACTCGATCTGGAAACGGGTGCCCGGTGCAGGTGAATCAAGCAGGTGGATCTCACCGCCATGGGCGAGAATTACGTTCTGTGCCACCGCCAATCCCAGGCCGGTGCCGGCGGGACGAGTGGTGAAGAAGGGATCGAATATCTGGTGACGAACCTCCGGTGCGATACCAGAGCCGTCGTCTGAGAAGAGGATGGTCAACAGCGGGCCGCCACTGAGCTTGATGCAGATAGTGCGTGCGCCGTGTTGCACCGCATTGTCGGCGAGATTCCCCAGCACCCCGAGCAGCGCATCACTTCGACCAAGAATCTGGGCGGCTTCAGCATCACTGTGGTCCAGATGCAGGCTGACCGAAGTCTGTTGCAGCTCGCTGGCGAGGGTGGTGGTGAACCCCTTCAGTAGCTCAACAAGCGACAGTGGCTCCTCTGCGCCAGCTCCACCCCGGGCAAATAGCAGCATGTCACGGATTTGACTCTCCATGTGCTGCAACCGCGAACGCAGCTTGCCGGTAAAGCGCTCCCGCTGAGGTGACGAAAGATCATCACGCCCCAGCTGGGAGACGTAGAGCAGCGCCGAGCTGAGCGGGGTACGCAACTGATGCGCCAGCTGTGCCGACATCTCACCCATCGCCCCTAATCGCTCCTGACGATTGAGGTGCTCCTGCAGACGGCGCGTCTCACTCACATCGAGCAACACCAGGATACGGCCCGGCGAGTGTTCGAGGGCACAACTGGAGACGCTCAGCAGACGTCCGTCGCGCAACGTCCAGTCAGCCGCCGGCAGCCGCTGCGCCTCAAACGCCGCCAGTTCCAGCGCCTTCCAGCTGGCGCCTTTTGTGAGCCCGTCGATCAGACGCAATGCGGCCGGATTGGCCTCCACCACCCGCTCTTCGCCATCTAGCACCACCACCCCAGCTGGCAGAGTCTCCAACAGGCGACCCAGACGATCCGCCAGACGCTCCTTCTCTGCTAGCTGTGACATGCGGTCGCTGCGGGTCGCCGCCAGCTCCCGGTTCAGTTGCAGCACCTGCTCCTGCAGCTGCCGATAGGAGCCGGTCAGCTCTTCCGAGAGTTGGTTGAAGAGATTGAAGGCCGCCTCAAGGGATTCGCGGCGCTCAGGCTGTAGACTTTGGCTCGACACGGTTTTTTGTCTCTTGGTATTGCGGATTCATCCTTTGCAATACCACTAACAAAAACCGTGCCGTTATTATGATTTCATTTAAATTCAATGAGTTAATAATAACAGTGTGGAGTAAGCGTCAAATTCCTGTCGACTCAGTCTGGCGCTGCAGGCCATATTTCCGTAGCTTCTCCACCAGTGTGGTGCGGCGCATGTGAAGCCGCTTGGCGGCATGGGCGACCACACCTTCCGACTCATCCAGTGCCTGCTGAATCAGGCTCTGCTCCAGGGTGCTCAGGTGCGCCTTCAGGTCGATGCCCTCATTAGGCAGGCGCGGGGCATGCACCACAGTATCCGGCTCACTCCCTCTGATCGCCACTTCCGGCAACTGCACAGTATCCACCAGGTTGCCGACCGGACGGAATTTGTCGGGCAGATCAGCCACGTCAACCACGCCATAGGGGTAGAGGATCGCCAGCCGCTCGATCAGGTTGGCTAGCTCCCGCACGTTGCCGGGCCAACGGTAGTGACTCAGCGCCGCGACTGCAGCGGGGGTCAGCCGCACCGAGCCCCGCTTCTCGTTCTCAATGCGGCGTATCAAGTCGGTAACCAGCACCGGGATATCCTCGACGCGCGCGCGCAGTGGCGGCATTTCGATCGGAAAGACATTCAACCGATAGTAGAGATCTTCTCTGAAGCTATTGTCTTCAATCGCCTTTTCCAGGTTCCGATGGGTCGCGGCGAGGATCCGAACGTTGCTCTTGATCGGTTTGTTACTGCCGACCCGCTCGAAGCTACGCTCCTGCAGAACCCGCAACAGCTTGACCTGCATCGGCATGCTCATGTCACCGATCTCATCAAGAAACAGGGTGCCCCCCTCTGCCATCTCAAACCGACCCTGGCGGCTGCTGATGGCGCCGGTAAAGGCCCCTTTCTCATGGCCAAACAGCTCACTCTCGAGCAGGTCAGCAGGGATTGCGCCGCAGTTGACTGGCACAAAGGGTTTGCCGCGCCGCTTGGAGTGGAAGTGGAGCTTGCGCGCCACCACCTCCTTGCCAGTGCCCGATTCGCCCAGGATCAGCACGGTGGCCTCGGAGTCCGCCACCTGATCGATCATCTTGTTGATCTGGTGCGTCGCCCGGCTGCTACCGGAGAGACAACGGAACAGTTCCACCGAACGGGCGGTGACATGGTCGCCATTTCTTCGACTCTCCTGAAACACCTGGGCCTTGTGGATCAGCGCCATCAACTCGTCATAGTGGGTGGGAATCTGTAGTTGACCGATAACGTTTTCACAACCCTCAGTACTAGTCGGGTTCTCCTCACCAAAAATCTGAAATACCGGCAGATCCGGCATCTGCTTCTCCAGCGCCTCGATCATCTCCCGCCCTTCACCCTGGCAGTAATGAGGGCTGACCAGTACCGCTGAACAGGCCTCTTTCTCCGCCTCCACATGGTTTTTGATGTCTTGATAGGATTTCACCCGGTGAAGACGGGCATCCAGAAATGAGAGAATATGCTCCAGGTACTCTCGACGAGCCTCATCATCATCTATCAGATAGGCACACAATTTGGGAAACGCCTGCCCTGCTCGTTTTGCCGACTGCCCCATTGTGTCTGAACTCCTTCTTTCTTTGCCCCGTGGAGAGGGGAGGTGCTGCCTAGTAAAGCAGTAATATTAAGCCATGTCAAAATAACGTCATACATATATTTTTTGGCATGAACAACCGCTAACTATCTGTCACAGTTGATAATTATTATTACCTGGCAGTCACATGGAGCACATGTAGAGCCGGCTTCAGCCGATTTATCCGGCTGAAGGCGAAGCTGCAATACAGGGCAAAGAATCAGTTAATAATGTGACAAAACAGACCAGATTTAGTGGGGGGTTTGCAACAATAGCCTGGCTATCGAATCGTCATATTGACTGAACTCTTTCCTGAGGCCTTTTCCCTTCTCCAGATCGATGGGAGAAAAGCGACTTCAGCGCTTGACATCACCTGCTACTACTCGAAGATAGGAGGTCGAGGAATTATGTAAGGAAACCTCCGTTTGGACGATCTATCCACAGGATTGCTATTTGGCACCCTCGCTCTGTTGATTGCGCTCTCCGCCTTCTTCTCCGGCTCCGAAACTGCGCTGATGTCGCTCAACCGCTATCGCCTGCGACACCTCAAAGAAAAGGGCCACAAGGGTGCTGAAAAGGCTTCCCTGTTGCTCTCCCGCCCCGACCGACTGATCGGGCTGATCCTGCTGGGAAACAACTTCGTCAATATCTTGGCATCCTCGATCTCGACCCTGCTGGCGATCCGTCTCGGCGGCAACACCGCCATCGCCATCTCCACCGGCCTGCTCACCCTGGTGATCCTGATCTTCGCCGAAGTGACCCCGAAAACCCTCGCTGCGCTGCATCCGGAGCGGGTCGCTTTCCCTGCCGCGCACATCTACAAACCCCTACTGAGACTACTCTACCCGCTAGTCTGGATAGTCAACTGGATGGGTAACAACCTGCTCAGGCTATTGGGGGTGGATTATGCGCATCGCAGTCGTGACGCCCTCAGTCAGGAGGAGTTGCGTATTGTTCTGAACGAGGCGGGGGCACTGATTCCTGAACTCCATCAACGCATGCTGATCAGTATCCTCGACCTGGAGAAGGCCCAGATCGAGGACATCATGGTACCACGCAACGAAGTCACGCTAATCGACCTGAAAGACCCGCTGGATGAGATTATCGAGCAGATCCAGGAAGTCCACTACTCATTGGTGCCACTGGTTGACGGCGGCATCGACGAAGTGGTCGGCATGCTGCCGCTACGCGGCGCAGCGCGCCTGCTGGCCAATGGTGGGCTGCACAAAGAGTCCCTGCGGGAGATCGCGCAAACCCCCTACTACATCCCGGAAGGCACCCCGCTCAACCAGCAGCTACTCAATTTTCAGCGCTTCAAACGACGCACCGGCCTGGTGGTGGACGAATATGGCGACCTGCTCGGTCTGGTGACCCTGGTTGATCTGCTGGAGGAAATTGTCGGCGAATTCACCACCGATCCTCTCGACAGCCTGCCTAATGTGCACCCTCAAGAGGATGGCAGTTTTCTGGTAGAGGGCAGTGCCAGTGTGCGCGACCTGAAACGCAAAATGGATTGGCCGCTGCCAACCGATGGTCCAAAGACCCTCAACGGCCTGATCCTGGAGTATATGGAGACCATCCCGGAACCTGGTACCAGCCTGCGCCTGGCGGGCCTCCCAATCGAGATCATGCAAACCTCCGGCCACACGGTAAAGATGGTGCGCATCCGAACTGACCTGAAAAACAGTGAAACTGAATCCAAAAAGGGCTCTAACTAGTTGATCACCCACTTATTATGTATATATCATCTGCATCTAAAGCTAGCGCCAAATCATTTTTCGTGGAGGAGCCAGCATTGATAGAGCGCCACCACTCGTATGCCTTGAATAGGTCTGATCATTTGATTCGGCTCTTTAGGGGGCCTCTGAACGAATCATGAATGACAGCCTTGCGATCCAAATTTCCCGCTGCTGCGTTGGAAATCTTGGCAATAGACCAGCTATTACTTGCAATTTTCTCCTTGCAGCGGAGAATTTACCCTCACAACTCTGCTCGCCAAAATTCATTCAGAGGCTCCCTAGCAAGCAGCAAGAACAACTGATCTCACGGACCCGGCCATGCCAAAGCTGACACTCTCATTCAAAGGCCGCCTGATCGATGTGTATCACCTCAAGCCGGGTGAGACCCTCATCGGTCGCAATCCCAGCTGCGACATCTGCATCGATAGCCTGGCAATTGCGCCGCTGCACGCCAAAATCGTGTTGGACGATCAACAATGCCGCATCGAGGTACTCGACGAAGAGTACCCCCTGTCGCTCAACTACAACTCCATCGAGCGCAGTGAACTGACCCATGGCGATTTGATGGAGATCGGCAAACACACCCTTGCCTATGCAGAAGACGCCATCGAACCTTCCGGCGACATCAACATACCGGTGGGGAGTAACGAACAGGCAGAGAGTGGGCCGGAGGGGACCAACATCGATGAATCACGCCGCAAGGGGATCCTGCAGATACTTAGTGGCACTCATCTGGGACGCATCATCCCGCTCAACCGCAATCTCACCCGCATCGGCCGCGCCGGCACCGACTGCGCTATGATCTCGCTGCGGAACGATGGTTACTACATCTCCTATCTGGAGGGCCCCAACCCGCCACAGGTCAACGATCACCCCATCGGCAGCGAGAGTTTTCTACTAAAAGAGGGGGATATGATCGAGGTCGGCGAGACCAAGATGCAGTTTCACTTCTAAAGCCAAGAGCCACCCGCCATGCCAGAGCACGAACGTCGGCAGTTTCATCGAATCCTGTTCGATATCCCCGCGACCTTGAACGTCGAAGATCATACAACCGAGGTCCGACTGATCGATATCTCCCTGAAGGGGGCGCTGGTGCAGATCGAGACAGACTGGCAACCAACCACGAAGCCGCTTGAACTACAGATCAGACTCGATGACGAGGAGGCTCAAATCAAGATGCAGTGCCACGCCGTCCACCAGGAGGCGCAACGACTCGGCCTGCAGTGTATCGAGATCGACCTCGACAGCATCACCCACCTGCGGCGTCTGGTTGAACTCAACAGCACAGACCCAGCCCTGCTGGAGCGGGAGCTGGAAGAGCTGTTGCGATAATNTCCATTATATCGCGTCAAGCACCTCGGCAAGCCGTTCCACCGCCACCACCCGAACCCCCTCCGGTGCCCGCTTGGGCGCGTTCGCCTTGGGTAAGATGGCGAGCTTAAAACCATGTTTGGCCGCCTCGCGCAGACGATCCTGACCATTCGGCACTGGGCGGATCTCACCGGTCAGCCCCACCTCACCAAACGCCACCAACCCCTCCGGCAGCGGCCGATCGCGGAAGCTGGAGAGCACTGCCAGCAGCACCGCCAGATCGGCGGCAGTCTCGGTGATGCGCACACCGCCCACCACGTTGACATAGACATCTTGATCGAACATGCCGATGCCGCAGTGACGATGCAGCACCGCCAGTAACATCGACAGCCGGTTCTGCTCCAGCCCCAGGGTGACACGACGTGGATTGGCCAGCGGACTCTCATCCACCAGCGCCTGGGCTTCCACCAGCAGCGGCCGGGTGCCTTCCCGAGTCACCAGGATCACACTGCCTGGCACCGACTGGCTGTGGCGGGATAGGAAGATCGCTGAAGGGTTGCTAACCTCCTTCAAGCCCTTCTCGGTCATGGCGAAGACGCCCAGTTCATTGACCGCGCCAAAACGGTTTTTGATCGCCCGAATCAGACGGAACTGGCTGCCCACCTCGCCCTCGAAGTAGAGCACCGTATCAACCATGTGCTCCAACACCCGTGGCCCCGCCAGGCTCCCCTCCTTGGTCACATGACCGACCAAAAACACCACGGTACCGCTACGCTTAGCAAACTGCACCAGCTGCGCGGTGGACTCACGCACCTGAGAAACCGAGCCCGGCGCCGACTGCAGCAGCTCGGTATACATGGTCTGGATCGAATCGACCACCATCACTGCCGGGCGCTCTCGCTCAGCAGTGGCAATGATGCGCTCGATGGCAGTCTCTGGTAGCAACTGCAGCTGCCCACCTGCAGCCCGAGGCGCTGGGCGCGCAACGCGATCTGTCGCGGCGACTCCTCACCGGAGACGTAGAGGGTCGGAATCTCACGAGCAAGCTGGGCCAGGGTCTGAATCAACAAGGTCGACTTGCCGATGCCGGGGTCACCGCCGAGCAACACCACCGAGCCATCCACCAGACCGCCGCCCAGCACCCGGTCGAGCTCGCCGCTGCCACAACTGCGGCGCACCTCCGATGCGGTCTCCACCGAGGCCAACGGAAACACCTTAGTCTGGCTCGCACCGGCGTAGCCGGCATAGCGGCCCGACCCACCTCGGCTGCCCGTAACCTTCTCCTCCAGGGTATTCCACGCCTTGCAGTCGGGACACTGGCCGGCCCACTTGGGAGAGGTGGCACCGCAGGCCGAGCAACTGTAGACCGATTTGGAAGATTTTCGACTACCCTGCGCCATCCCTGCCCTCCTCCGAATTGACTTCGACAAACCCGACCCGCCCGGTGATACCACACAGCAGTTCATAAGGGATAGTGCCAGCCCGTCTGGCGATCTCCTCCACCGGCAGTCCCGGCCCCCACAGCAGCGCCGGTTCGCCCGGTTGCAGATCGGGCAGCTCACGGGCATCGACGCAGATCATATCCATCGAGACCCGCCCCACCAGCGGCAGGCGCCGGCCACGCAACAGTACCGGTGTGCCGCCCGGGACATGGCGCGGATAACCGTCACCGTAACCGACGCCGATCACCGCCACCGGCATCGGTTCGGGACAGCGGTAGCTGCCGCCGTAGCCGACCGCTTCACCCGTCTCATAGCGATTCACGGCGATCACCGGAGCGCTGAAGCGCATCACCGGTTTCAGGCCCAGCGGCTCACCACTGCCCTCGCTGAAGGGTGAGACCCCGTAGAGCATGATGCCGGGCCGGACCCAGTCACGCTGACACTCAGGAAAGGCCAACAGTCCGGCAGAGTTGGCGATGGAGAGCTGCGCAAAGGGGGTGGTATCGATAGCGTCGAAGCGTACACACTGGTCCTGGTTGGCAGGATCCTGCGGGGCATCAGCGTTGGCCAGATGGGTCATCAGATGCAACACTCCCAGCGCTGGCGTCTGTTGCAGCCGCTGCGCCACTGCTGCCACCGCCTCCGGCCGGAAACCAAGCCGGTGCATGCCGCTATCCACCTTGAGCCAGACCTCGATCGGGTGAGCCAGTAGGGTCTGCTCCAACAGCTCCAGCTGCTGGGTCTGGTGCACCGTCACTGCAACCTGGTGGGCCGCTGCTGCGCGCAGAGCCTCGGCATCAAACACCCCCTCCAATACCAGCAGCGGCTTGTCGATACCGGCGGCGCGCAGCCGCACCGCCTCGTCGATACGCGCCACCGCAAAGCCGTCCGCATCTGTCAGTGCCTGCGCCACCCGCTCCATGCCGTGACCGTAGCCGTTGGCCTTGATCACCGCCCAGATGCGACTTGTTGGAGCAGCCTGGCGCACTCGGCGCAGATTGTGGTGCAGAGCCGCCCGGTCAATGAGTGCCTGGGGGGCAAAACTCATCAATAGCTCTCGTCGCCGTAGGGGTCTGCAATATAGTTTTCGAACTTGGTGTACTTGCCAAGGAAGGTGAGACGCACGGTGCCGATGGGACCATTACGCTGCTTGCCGATGATGATCTCGGCGATACCTTTGGTGGGACTATCCTCGTTGTATACCTCGTCGCGGTAGATGAAGACGATCAGGTCTGCATCCTGCTCGATGGCGCCAGACTCACGCAGATCAGACATCACCGGGCGTTTATTGGGGCGCTGCTCCAGGCTGCGGTTGAGCTGGGAGAGGGCGATCACCGGTACATTGAGCTCCTTCGCCAGCGCCTTCAACGAGCGCGAGATCAGCGAGATCTCGGTGGTGCGGTTCTCGTTGCTGCCATTCACCTGCATCAGCTGCAGATAGTCGAGCACGATCAACCCCAGGTCGGGGTTTTCTCGCTTCAGGCGCCGCGCCCGGGCGCGTACCTCGGTGGGAGTCAGGGCCGGGGTGTCGTCGATGAAGAGCTTGGTCTCCGCCAACATGCTCACCGCCGAGGTGAGGCGCGGCCACTCATCATCCTCCAACTTGCCGGTACGCACCCGCATCTGGTCGATACGCCCCAGCGACGACATCATGCGCATCGCCAGCGAGTCGCCCGGCATCTCCATACTGAACACCGCCACCGGCTTGCCAGCCTTGATCGCCACACTCTCGGCGATGTTCATGGCGAAAGTGGTCTTGCCCATGGAGGGACGCCCGGCGACGATGATCAGATCCGCTGGCTGCAACCCCGAGGTCATCTCATCGAAGTCGCTGAAGCCGGTGGACTCGCCGGTGATCGGCTCATCCTGCTGGAACAGGGTCTCGATGCGATCCACCGCCTTAGTCAGCAGGCCCTTGATCGGCGTAAAGCCACCACCGCCACGGGTACGCTGGTCGGCAATCTCGAACACCTTGCGCTCGGCATGGTCGAGCAGTTCATTCGCATCGCGACCCTCAGGATGGAAGGCGATGTCGGAGATCTCGGTACCCACCGAGATCAGCTGACGCATCACCGCATACTCGCGCACGATGCCAGCGTAGGATTTGATGTTGGCGGCGCTTGGTGTCTCTTCCGCCAGAGTCACCAGATAGGGCAGGCCACCCGCCTCCTCCAGGTCACCGCGCCGTTCCAGGACCTCCGCCAGAGTCACCACATCAAAAGGCTGGCTCTGATCTGCCAGTGCGCTGAGCGCATCGAAGATCAGGCGGTGCTCCTTGCGGTAAAAATCCTCCGACACCAGCTGGTCGGCGATGCGGTCCCAGGTGGAGTTATCGAGCATCAGCCCGCCCAGCACCGACTGTTCGCCCTGAATCGAGTGGGGCGGAACCCTCAGATTTTCGGCGCGATCCGAAAAATAGTCTTGTATATCAGCAGGATAGGATTGTTCTGACATGATGACATCTAGCAAGCGGACGACATCAAGGTGACGCCGCCCAAAGTGCTAAGGATACGTGCTCCGCCAGCTTCAGGAAAGCGGCAGGGACAGTGTCTGGCAGTTGCGCTGGGAAGTAAAAACCGGAACGATAGCTAAACCGGGGCGCACCGTAGCGGAGGGAGGAGTGGTAGATTCAACTTATGCTGGCGCACAAACGCCAGCACCCCGGC
Organism: endosymbiont of Riftia pachyptila (vent Ph05); assembly: GCF_000224455.1. Taxonomy (NCBI): domain Bacteria; kingdom Pseudomonadati; phylum Pseudomonadota; class Gammaproteobacteria; species endosymbiont of Riftia pachyptila. Next base: position 3,466 of record NZ_AFOC01000077.1, on the reverse strand, counting down.
AGGCACACTGGCCGACCGGGGCGCGGGTCACAACCGTCACTGCGGAGGTTTACGCTTCCGGGACGATCTGCAGCTTGAGGCTGGCGTTGACGTCGGTGTGCAGGTGCAGTTCCACCTCGTAATCACCCGCAACGCGGAACGGGCCGTTAGGCAGACGCACCTCTTGCTTCTCCAGCTCGCCACCCGCCTCGTTCACCGCCTTGGCGATATCGATGGTGCCGACGGAGCCAAACAGACGTCCCTCGTCACCCGCCTTGCAGCTAATGGAAATCTCGAGGCCCTCAAGCTTCTCCTTGCGTGCCTCGGCAGCAGCCAGCTTATCGGCTGCCCCTTTCTCCAACTCGGCACGACGCGCTTCGAACTCGGCCAGGTTGGCGGCAGTAGCCGGTATGGCACGGCCGGAGGGAATCAGGTAGTTACGGCCATAACCGCTCTTTACCTTTACTTTTTCACCCAGGTCACCCAGGTTATCGACTTTCTGCAACAGAATAATATCCATTGTATTCACCTTAAAGGTCTAATCACCTTCGCGTCCGCCTATATCACTCGATTTAAAGCGGGCGCGAAAATTTATCCAGATGTCCGTCAGACCGATGGCGGAGAGCACCACCACCATCTGCGGCATCAATATAATCAGTAACAGATAGAGACCGACCAGCCAGCCCGATCCGGCATTCCTCTTAGCCACAAGGCTGTGACTCATCGCCAGCCCCTGCAGAAACAGCAACACCAGCAACAGCACACCGAGGTCGCGGAGCAGACCAGCGTCCAGTAGTGTTGGCATCAACACTACCGCTAGCGCAAGCCCCCCTACAACACCAAACATCCGATGCAGCCGAAAGGTATGAAACTCCTTCCGAAAGCCACCCGGATTGTAGAGCGCTGCCTGCCAGCTACGAGCCAGAAAGAGCCCGGCTACCAGCTGCAGAAACAACCCGGCTGCAAACAGCCCCGCCATCCAGCCGGCAATAGTCTGCACCAGTTGCAGCCCCTGCTCAGCCGTGAGCAGACCGCTCTGCTCAAACTGCTCTGCCAGCGGCCTCAGCTCCTCGAGCCAGACGCTGGCCGGATCCCCCATCAGCAGGTACTGACCAAGAATCGCCAACAGCCCCAGCCCAAAAGCTGCCTGGACCGTCAGATCCAGAGAGCGGCTGGTTCGCAGCAGCATCGCCAGCAGCCAAAGCGGCAACAGCTGGATCAGCAGAATCCCCAGCGCGGGGAGCGGGTTGCCCAAGATCAGGAGCATCATCACACCCACTGCCAGGGTGGAAAGTCCAGAAACCTTGAGCCCTGCCCTTGATCCCTGCCGCAGGGTAATCAATCCCACTGCCGCAGCACTCAGGATACCGAACAGCGGAAGACTCAGTGAGAGCATCGCACTCACGGTGATCACCATCACCGCTGGTGAAATACCCCGCATCACCAGGGATGCCAGCCCCTTCATGGCGCTATCCGGTCGACCTATCTATTACTCTTAGTGGCTATCGCTGTAGGGCAGCAGTGCCAGGTAGCGGGCCCGCTTGATCGCGGTGGCCAGCTGCCGCTGGTACTTGGCCTTGGTGCCGGTGATACGGCTCGGCACGATCTTGCCACTCTCGCTTACATAGGCCTTCAACAGGTTGAGGTCCTTGTAGTCGATATCAGTGATACCTTCAGCCGTGAAACGGCAATACTTTTTACGACGAAAAAAACGCGCCATGATCTAGTCCTCTGTTCCTGCTTGCTCAGCCGCTGCCGCAGGCTCACTCGGAGCCGTCTCAGCCTCAGCTACCGCCGTCTCAGCCTCAGGTGCCGCCTGCTCCTCTACCTTGGCAGGGCGGCGGTCGGAGTCGCTCCGACGCTCACGGCGATCATCGTCCTCATCCTGACCCTTGGCCAGCTGCGAGGTCTCAGTGATAGCCTCGTCGCGGCGAATGATCAGATTGCGGATCACCGCATCGTTGAAACGGAATGCGTTCTCTAGCTCGCCCAGGGCCTCGCCATCGCACTCGATGTTCATCAGCACGTAGTGAGCCTTGTGGATCTTGTTAATCGGATAAGCCAGCTGGCGCCGCCCCCAATCCTCCAAACGGTGGATGGTGCCGCTTTTCGACTCGATGGTTGAGCGGTAGCGCTCGATCATCGCAGGGACTTGCTCGCTCTGGTCCGGATGGACCATGAACACGACTTCATAATGCCTCATTGTCTCTCCTTTCGGATTAGGCAGCCTCCCGCACAAGGCGGTGAAGCAAGGAGTGGCGTCCGCAGGACGGACACCGGAAAAACCGCGCATCTTACACTTGCCGGCCCTCTATCGCAAATAGGCCTCCGCATCGGTTACCAAAACGATTCGAGTCTATCCTGGCGCAGCTCACACGCCTCTGAGATACGCCGCTCTCGCTCATCCTGTTGTAGAAAGCTGACACCACCACAGGATCTGGCCGTATCGAGCCCAAGTCGCTGTCGCAGCTCCGCTGGCAGCCACTGCAGGCGATAAGTCTGCAGCGCCAGGCTGGCCGCATCCGCACCCTTCAAATCCACCACAGACGCCACCGCCTCTTGATACCGTTGCCGAAAAAGGCTATCGCTATACCAAAACGCCAACGCCGGTCGAACAAAATAGGCGAGTCCTGAGGGATCGATAATGCGGTCATCCGGGCGCAGCACCTCTTTGAGCAACCGCAGACTCGCGACCTGCCGCTCCATTGGCACCTGCCGAAGGCCCCAGAACGTTGCAAAATAGGGGCCCGCGCCCAGGGCCACCAGCAGCAGCGACAACACCATCGTCTGCTGCCAGGCAACCAGCCCGGTCCGCTCCACAACCGCCTCCAGCCCAGCTGCCGCCAGCAGGGCGGCAAATGGCAGCAGCGGCACCACCATATAGGCCAGGGATGGGGGTGGACAAATGGAAACAGCCCCCCGACCAAGACAAAGCCCGCCGCCCAGCGCAGCCAGCGCTCCCGGCGCATCAGCAGCGCACCGATGGAGGCGGGCAACACCAGCCACCACCAGGGACCATCCAGGACCAGACGCCGCAGCATCGACTCCCAAGGCCAGACCTTCTGCGCCTCCAGCGAGAGTAAGATGAACCCTGAATAGAATCCGATCAACTCCCCGCTGCGCCCGGACAATAGCGAGTACCCGGCCCAGAGCAACGCTGGCAACAGCAGTGCCAGATGATAAGGCAGCAGGCTCCCAGGACGCAGACCCCGATCCAACTGCAGACGCAGCAGCCCGAATAGGTAGAGCCAACCGGCAAAGTAGACGCCTTTCAGATGGTGGATGGCGAGCCAGCCGATGCACAGCCCCAACAGGATCAATCCGGCACGAGAGCGCTCCTGCAACGCGACAAAACCGAGCAACCAGCCCAGTAGAACGGCAAGATCGTAGCGGAATTCATAACCGTGGCTGAGGAAACCCCCATTGGCGAAGAGTAACAACACAGCGAACAGCGTAGTACGCCCCTTCAGACCCAATCGCCACACCA
>NZ_AFOC01000078.1:0-18725 GCF_000224455.1 endosymbiont of Riftia pachyptila (vent Ph05) | reverse complement strand
AGATTGTAAAATGGCACTGGCTGCCTATCCGTGGGCGCTCCTGAAGAATCTGACGACGTTCATCGGCGAGATGAAGCCCGTTCCCCGAGATGCCGAGGAGATCGCCCGGCGGCTGCACCAAGAGCACGGCATCCGGCTCTCTCCGCACATGCTTCAAGACCTGTGCCTGGCGTTGGAAGAAACGTCAGTCATATCATCCCCTCAATCCAATTCCAGAAGCGGATAACGCACTCGCTGTTCATGCGATCACAAGGACAAACCAGCCCGCTGTCCCACTATTTCCACGACCACTATGCGATGGATGTTCATCCCTTCACGCAGATCAGTGGCTCAAGGCGCGCCACCTTGCGCGATAGCCCGGCCTGATGGGCGACATCGACTACCCGGCTGACATCCTTGTAGGCACCCGGCGCCTCTTCGGCCACGCCACGCAGGGATGGGCTGCGAATCAGAATGCCGCGGGTCTCCAGTTCCTTGATGAGGTTCCTGCCATGCCAGCGCTTGGTCGCCTGGTGGCGGCTCATGGCACGGCCCGCGCCATGGCAGGCGGAGCTGAAGGCCAGCTTTTCGCTCTCTTTGACACCAGCCAATATGTAGGACTCGGTGCCCATGGAGCCGCCGATGATCACCGGCTGTCCAACCTCGCGCAGACCATCCGGCAGGTCGGGGTGTCCGGGACCGAGCGCCAGGGTCGCGCCCTTGCGATGTACGAACAGCTGTTTTTCCTTACCGTCGATCCTGTGGGTCTCACGTTTACAGGTATTGTGTGAGACATCATAAAGCAGCGTCAGCTGGGTGCCGGGCAGGACGTCGTCGCATACCTCGCGGGTAAGATGGGTGAGAATCTGGCGATTGGCCAGGGCGCAGTTGATACCGGCACGCATGGCCCCAAGGTAGGACTGCCCGAGTTTGGACTCGATCGGCGCACAGGCCAGTTCGCGGTCCGGCAGCCAGATGCCGTGATCCTTGGCCTTGGTGGCCATGAACTTGAGGAACTCGGTACCGATCTGATGGCCCAGGCCACGCGACCCGCAGTGGATGCTGATCACGATCTCGCCTTCCCTGAGATCGAAGGCAGCCGCAGTTTCGGCATCATAGACTTGGGCGACCAGCTGGACCTCCAGGTAGTGATTGCCGGAACCCAGGGTTCCCATCTCGCGGCGCTGTCGCTCCTTGGCCTTTTCCGAGACATCGGCCGGGTTGGCTCCGGCCATGCAGCCATGCTCCTCGGTGCGGAGCAGGTCGGCCTCGCTACCGTAGCCCTGCTCCACCGCCCAGGCGGCACCGCCAATCAGCATCTGGTCCATCTCGCGATGTGTCAGCTTTATAGTGCCTGTACTGCCCAGGCCCGCCGGGATGGCCACAGCCAGCAGGTCGGCCAAGGCCTTTTTGTGGGGGCGCAACTGATCGAGCGTCAGACCGGTGTGCAGGGTGCGTACGCCACAGGAGATGTCGAAGCCGACGCCGCCGCCCGAGACCACACCACCTTCATCCGGATCAAACGCCGCCACACCACCGATGGGAAAACCATAACCCCAGTGGGCGTCTGGCATGGCGTAGGCGGCCTGCTGGATGCCGGGCAGGCTGGCGACATTGCTGAGCTGTTCGAAGACCTTGTGGTCCATGGACTCGATCAGCGCGTGATCGGCATAGATGATGGCTGGCACCCGCATCTTGCCCTGGGGCGCGATCCGCCAGGCGTAGGGTGATTCGGTGGCTAGGGGTCTGAATTCCATCTTTTCACTCCTTGCTACACGTCGACCACGCACTGCGCATGCCACAGGCCGTCTTCATCCAGCCATACACGCAACTCCGTGAAGGTCGCACCCTTGATCTCCACTACGGGCTGATGGCGGGCAATGTCAATCGGTTCGCCCCAGGCCTTGCCCTGCAGTTCATGATCACAGATCTTGACCTGGAAGCGTGTGAACAGCATGTGGCGGGTCGCCATCTCGTAGATCAAGGCATTCAACCACTCGGTCAGCAGCAGCTCCTCGTCAGGGGCCGAGACATTGAGCTCTATCGTCTCACTGCCTGCCACCGTATCGGGCTCGACAATCACCGCCGTCATGGCCAGCGCGGCTTGTTCGAAGGCCTCGGCTAGAGTGTAGCCGCTACCACGCACGCCGATATCGGCGACGTGGTAAAAATGCTCCCATGCTGGTACGGACGACTCTTTCATCTAGTGCTCCCCGGTCAGAAGAACAAAGGCCAAGGGAAAATAGCTCTTCATCCCCCAATCAGGCAGGTAGCGCCCGGCCACTGCTCCAGTACGTTCGACTTTTTGACTTGGGGCGGCGTGTAGAGCCCCCGAGACATGACAAGCTCCAGCTGTGAGTGCAATCCATCGGAGCTGGCAAAGTGGCGATCATCGGGCAGCTCATCCTTGATCAGGATGGCTCATTTTTCGATGCTACGCACCAATTCCATGATCCGCTTATTCTCCAGCCAAGCCTGGTCGTCCAGATACTTACACAGCTGTTTTACCAGTTGATTATTGGTTTAATAGACCTTTCTCGCCCGCCTCCAGTAGGTAGTAGCGGATACGCTCGAGGATCGACCTAGGCGCATCGTCTCCATCGGTCTCAACCTGGGGCGCCACCACCGCCACCAGTTCATCCAATTCCTACTGCGACGGGGTAACATCAGAAACTCCCAGAAGACGCAAAGTCAGGTGGGACTACTTCAGTTTTAAGAGGTATTCGTACTACAACGCCGTCTACTCCGGATCTATAACGGCTATTCTACCCCCCCTTCAGTGGGCCACTGAACGGTTGCAGATACTGATATTATCCCTGGAAAATCACCTCATCACCCAGGCAGCTTGAATAGAATGGATAGTGAAACCCTGCTCCAACTCGACCGACAACATGTCTGGCATCCCTACAGTGCCATTGGTGCCGATCTGCCGGTGTTCCCGGTGGCCTCCGCTAAAGGGGTGCGGCTGCGCCTCAGCGACGGGCGCGAACTGATCGACGGCATGTCCTCTTGGTGGAGTGCGATCCACGGCTACAACCACCCGGAACTGAACCGTGCGGTGCAGGATCAGCTCAGCTCCATGTCTCACGTCATGTTCGGCGGGCTTACCCACCAGCCGGCGGTGGAGCTGGCGCAACGGCTGGTGGAGCTGACCCCCGAGCCGTTGCAGTGTGTCTTCTTTGCCGATTCCGGCTCGGTAGCGGTGGAGGTGGCGATGAAGATGGCCATTCAATACTGGCACGCCCGCGGTAAACCGTCGAAGCAGCGCTTTCTCACCATCCGCAATGGCTACCATGGCGACACCTTTGGCGCGATGTCGGTGTGTGATCCGGTCAACGGCATGCACGGGCTGTTTCGCGATGCCCTGGTGCAGCAATTTTTTGTCGACGCCCCGAGCCGCCCGTTTGGCGAGCCCTGCGACGATACGGACATGGCGCCGATGGCTGAGCATCTGGCGAAGGATCATCAGCAGATCGCCGCGGTGATCCTCGAACCGGTGGTGCAAGGGGCCGGTGGTATGCGCTTCTACTCCGCCGACTATCTGCGGCACCTGCGCCAGCTGTGTGACCGCTACGGCGTGCTGCTGATCTTCGACGAGATCGCCACCGGCTTCGGTCGCAGCGGCCGTCTGTTTGCCTGTGAGCACGCCGGCGTCAGCCCGGACATCCTCTGTCTGGGCAAGGCCCTGACCGGCGGTTACATGACCCTGGCTGCGACTCTCGCTACGCAAGATGTCGCCGCCACCATCTCATCAGGGGAGCCTGGTCTGTTCATGCACGGCCCCACCTTCATGGCCAACCCGCTGGCCTGCGCTACCGCTCTGGCCAGCATCCAACTACTACTGAACTCCCCCTGGCAGGCTCGGGTGGAGGCCATCGAATCAGGCATGTGTAGTGGCCTGGAGGCCTGTCGGGGGCTGCCGTCGGTAGCCGATGTGAGGGTGTTGGGGGCGATTGGCGTGGTGGAGCTGACTGCCCCAGTGGAGATGCGCAGCGTGCAGCCGGCGTTTGTCGAGCGAGGCGTCTGGCTGCGGCCGTTTGGACGACTGGTCTATCTGATGCCACCCTACATCATCGAGGCAGCAGATCTGCAGTGCCTGACCGAAGCCGTGGTGGATGTGGTCCAGCAGCTGCAGGAGAACGGCCGGGGCAACCTGCAGATCACCTGAATCTTGCCCCCGGACCGGGAGCGTAGCTGTGTCAGGCTCATTTCCGATAGTAGCGCGCCAGCTCTTTATAGGCAGGCGCATACTCAGGATGCACGCCAATTACCTGGTCAAGCTCTGCCTTAGCCTGTTGCAGCTTCGACTGCCTGCCTCGATAGCTGTCCAGCAGTTCCTTTATCTACCCTACCCTGGTAACAGGGTCTTCATCCAACCCTGCGGCAACCACCGCATCTGCACATGGTAACCCCAGCAGGAGAGCCAAAACAAGTGCTTGAACCAACGACCTGATCGGTTCCATTCCATTTTCCGTTCTCAAACGATCCATCAATATCTGGCAACTCTGCCACCGGCTGAACCGGGCACGGCACACGCATGGTTATGCCAATCCATTCCTGCATCAGGATTAACGAAGGTAAAAGCACCAAGAGTTAGGGCAGCGCTGGATTTATCACCCCCATTGGCCGAGACATCTGCCGCACGTTGTACCGCATCACCGAGACACCGCCGGTCATGTGGCGAAAGCGCTGATCGATATTCCCCATACTCCGGCTCATCTGGCCCATCTCCTGGTCGATTGAGACCATTACAGCGCCGATTTTACCCATCGAATCACCCACCCCCGGCATCAGCTGCCCCATTGCCTCAGTATGGGCAGTGATCTGATCCATGTTGCCCATATGCTTATCGATGCTCTCCACCTTGTCGGTGATGCGGTTCATATTGACCCTCACCACTTCCAGATTGGTATGCATCGAATCCATGTTGTCGACAATACCGTTAAGGTCATTAGAGAGGATGTGGATGTAGTAGACATTGAAGACGGCCACCACCAGCAGCAGGGCTGAGACCACCATCAGCACGATATTGGTGATATGGAAGTGGTGCTGGCGTTCATCCAAATGGAACTGGGTCTCCCGCCCCAGACGCCCCACCATCTGGACAAACAGGCGTTTTGGATCCTCTGACATCACAAACTCCTAGGGAAACGGGAACATCTTGTTCATGGTGCGGGCTGGCTGCCCCATACGGTGCATATCCTGCCCCATCATCTGCACCTCGCCGTTCATCTGGTTGATCGAGACGGAGATATTGTCAATCTTGCCGCGCACCTCGGTCATATGATTTCTGATGCCACCGATGGTGCCTTCCATCTGCGTCAGATCCTGAGCGATGCCCTGCATCTCGCGGTTCATCGTCTCGGTCTGCACAGTAATGCTATCCATCCGCGAGACCCGCCGTTCCATGGAGGAGATGTAGTTCTCGATACGCCCCATCTCCCCCGAGACGCTGGTGAAATTGTGGTTCATATCGGCGACAACGTTGGAGATCCGGGTGATCTGGGAGGAGAGTGTCAGCAACAGGATTAGGATTGAGACGGCAATCAGGCCCAGGATGATGACTCCGGTGCGAATGCTGTAATTCAGCCGGTCGACGAGATGCTTCTTGACCTCGATCTGGCTGAGAATGATCGCCTCAAAAGAGGTGACAGCACGTACCAACTGCTGGTCCGACACCGGCTCGCTACTGCTTGCTGCCGATGCCTGCGTTTCATCACCCATGAATTTTTACCTCGCCCCACCGTGATGCGCTGATGCTAACCAAAACAGCAGGGAATGAGAAGAAACGGATCAGCTTCAGAGTTCTGGCGAACGCACCACCATCATCTTCTCGACCTGCATATCACGATAGGTGTGGGGAATGCCGCCAACCCCCAACCCTGACTGACGCAACCCGGCAAACGGCATCCAGTCAACGCGAAAGGCGGTAAAATCATTGACCATCACCGCCGAGGCATCGAGCCGGCGGTAGGCGCGCATCGCCTGATCCAGATTTTTTGTAAAGACCGCCGCCTGAAATACATAGGGCAGACTGTTGGCCCGTTCGATCGCCTCATCCATATCCGTATAAGGATAGACACAGATCACTGGACCGAACACCTCCTGCTGACTGACCCGTACCTGCGACGGCGGGTCGTAGAGCACCGTTGCCGGATAGCAGGTCTCTGAGAGCGGTTCACCACCACACAGGCACTCGGTCCCGGCGGCGACAGCCTCCTCCACCCACTCATGGATGCGTTGCGTCTCTGCAGGCCGGATCAGAGGCCCCACCGCGGTCTCCTCCAAGGTCGGATCGCCCACCTTCATCTGCTGCGCCTGCACCTTGAGCCGTTCGGCCAGCTCACGCGCGATGGAGGCCTCGGCAAACACCCGCTGCACCGACACACAGACCTGCCCAGCGTGGTAGAAGCCGCCCTTGGCCAGCAGTGGGATGGTATCGTTCAGGTCCGCATCGGCGGCGACCATCACCGGCGCCACCCCGCCGTGTTCCAGCGCACAACGGGTACCCGGCGCCAGCTGTGAGCGCAGCCACCAGCCGACCTTCGCCGAACCGATGAAAGAGAGAAAGCCGACCCGCGCATCGGTTGCCAACCGGCCAGCGGTGGTCTGATCCTCAGTCAGCAGCGCCTGGGCCCAGCCTTTCGGCAGACCCGCCTCATGCAGGATCTGGATAAAACGCAGGCAGGAGAGCGGAGTGTCAGAGGCCGGTTTGACGATCACCGGACAACCGGCGGCCACTGCCGGCCCCGCCTGGTGCACGATCAAGTTGAGCGGGTGGTTGAAGGCAGAGAGCGCCACCACCACCCCAATCGGTTCACGACGAGTGAAGGCGAGCCGTCCCACCGAGGCCTGGGTCAACCCCATCGGGATCTCCTCGCCCGCTTCGGTGCGCAGGGTCTCGATGCAGAGCTGCATGCCGTCGATGGCACGCGCCACCTCCACCCGTGAATCACTCAACGGCTTGCCGCCCTCACGAGCCGCCTCCAGTGCTAGCTCCTCGGCCCGCCCGATCATAATCTGCCGAGCACGCTCAAGAATCTCAGTACGCCGCCAGGCAGGCAGCCAGTCATCCTTATTGCGAAACAGCGCCTCGGCCGTCGCCAGCGCCTGCTCGACCCCGGCTGCGTCCAGCGTATCGACTGTGGCGATCGGGGTGCGGTCAAAAGGGGCCAGCACCTCAATCTGACCGGCAGGAGGGGTCTGTTCCGCAATCAGGTGGGAGAAGTGTGGAATCTCTGGCATAGCTGTTCCCCTTTGATGAACGATTACACAAGTGGCCAGCTCCATACTAAGCACAAAGCCCGCTCTCACCAACAGGAAATGCAGCACGCCTGTCAGCCCAACCGCCAGACCCTGTGATGCGGTTATTCCCCAATCTGCCCCAGCGCCGAATCACCTAGCCATTGATTGTCCATACTGTGGGTAGATCAGCCAAATCTTCGAGGTCGCAGCAATGCCACTACAGAGTCTCGAGCAGAACCTTATCCAATCCCTGCCCTCTCCACTCACCCCACCCAGCAGAGGCGCAAAGAGCGGGGCCACTCCAAGCACAGCTGCAGCCAGCGAAGCACTCAACCTGCAAGCCAGCCAGCAGCCCCTGGAGCTGCTCTACCGCAGTGCCCTGGCAAAGCTCAATGAGATACTGGCACCCGAACTCGGCCCCCAGGCTATCGAACAAGCCGCCAAGCAGGATTTCACCCCCGAGGCCACCGCCGAACGCATCGTCGGCTTCGCCACCGGCTTTTTTGGCGGCTTTCTTGAGAACCACCCCGAGATGGAGCAGGACAGCGCACTGAACGAGTTCCTTGAACTGATCGGTGGCGGGATCGAACAGGGTTTTGCAGAGGCGAGGGGGATCCTCGAGGGACTGGAGATCCTCAACGGCGAGATCGAGCAGAATGTCAATAAGACCTATGAGCTGGTGCAGCAGGGACTGGAACGCTTCCGCCTGGCGATCATGGAGCAGTTGGGATTGAGCGAAAGCGAAGACGCCACGCCAGCGTAATGAGAATGAGATAGGCACAAAAAAGGGGCCCGCGGGCCCCTTTCTCATCGACACTGTCAGAGCAGGATTACTCCCCCTCCTCCACCGCCTTCATGGAGAGACGGATGCGGCCCTGCTTATCCACCTCCAGCACTTTGACGCGGATGTTATCCCCTTCGGAGAGCTTGTCGCTCACCTTCTCCACGCGCTCGTTGGAGATCTGCGAGATATGCACCAGACCATCCTTGCCGGGCAGGATGGTGACAAAGGCGCCGAAGTCCATCAGGCGGGCGACCTTACCCTCGTAGACGGTACCGACCTCGACATCTGCGGTGATCAGCTCGACGCGCTTCTTCGCCTCTTCACCGGCCGCCTTGTCCACCGAGAAGATCTTCACGATGCCATCGTCGGTGATGTCGACGGTGGCACCGGTAGCCTCGGTGATGCCGCGGATGGTCACACCACCCTTGCCGATCACATCGCGGATCTTGTCCGGGTTGATCTTGATCTCGATGATGCGCGGCGCGTGCTCGGACATCTCACCCCGATGCGAGGAGATCACGCGGTTCATCTCGTCGAGGATGTGCAAACGTCCCTCTTTGGCCTGCTCCAGGGCGATCTCCATGATCTCCTTGGTGATGCCGTTGATCTTGATATCCATCTGCAGGGCGTTGATGCCCTGGGCGGTACCGGCGACCTTGAAGTCCATGTCGCCGAGGTGATCCTCGTCGCCCATGATGTCGGTGAGCACAGCAAAACGCTCATCCTCTTTGATCAGGCCCATCGCCACACCGGCCACCGGTGCCTTCAGCGGCACACCGGCGTCCATCAGCGAAAGGCTGGTGCCACACACCGATGCCATCGAGGAGGAGCCGTTCGACTCGGTGATCTCGGAGACCACTCGGATCGCGTAGGGGAACTCCGCCAAGGTCGGCATGCAGGCCAGCACGCCGCGTTTGGCGAGACGACCGTGGCCGATCTCGCGACGTTTGGGGCTACCAACGCGACCGGTCTCGCCAACACAGAAGGGCGGGAAGTTGTAGTGCAGCATGAAGGACTCGCGGCGCTCGCCCTCCAGCGCATCGATGATCTGGCTGTCGCGCTCGGTGCCGAGGGTGGTAACCACCAGCGCCTGAGTCTCACCGCGGGTGAACAACGCCGAACCGTGGGTACGCGGCAGCACACCGGTGCGCACGCTGATCGGGCGCACGGTGCGGGTGTCGCGACCATCGATGCGCGGCTCACCGTCGAGGATACGGCCGCGCACGATCCGCTTCTTCAGCTTCTCCAGGGCGCCCTTGACCTCGTCGGTGCTCCAGCGGGGCTCTTCGCCCTCAGCAGCGCTGCAGAGTTTCTCCAGGGTCGCCTCTTTCACTGCATCGGCAGCGGCATAGCGCTCCAGCTTGTCGGCGATGCTGTAAGCATCACCCATCCCCACCTCTGCTGCTTCGGCAACCGCCGCGGTCAGCGCTTCATCCACTGTCGGCGACTCAAACTCGCCCGCGGCCTTGCCCACCTCGGCCGCCAGTGCATTGATCGTGTCGATCACGATCTGAGACTGTTCGTGACCGAACAGGACTGCGCCCAGCATCACCTCTTCGAGAGCTCATTGGCCTCGGACTCCACCATCAACACCGCCTCTTCGGTACCGGCGACGATCAGATCGAGATCAGAATCGGCGCTCAGGCCGGTGCTGGCGGCGTTGAGGATGTACTCGCCATCCTTGTAGCCGACACGGCAGGCACCGACCGGACCGTTGAACGGCAGGCCAGAGATGGCCAGCGCCGCGGAGGCGCCGATCAGAGCCGGGATCTCAGGATCCACTGCCGGATTGAGGGACTTCACGGTGAGGATCACCTGAACCTCACTGTTGTAGCCCTTAGGGAACAGCGGACGGATCGGACGATCGATCAGACGCGAGGTGAGGATCTCCTTCTCACTCGGGCGCCCCTCGCGGCGGAAAAAACCGCCGGGGATCTTGCCCGCGGCATAGGTCTTCTCCTGATAATCCACTGTCAGCGGAAAGAAGTCGCGACCCGGGATCGGGCCGGCCCCGACCACGGTGGCCAGAACCACGGTGTCGTCCATATTGACCAGCACCGCGCCGTCAGCCTGGCGTGCGATCTCACCGGTCTCTAAGGAGACCTTGTGCTCACCCCACTGAAACTCTTTTTTTGATTGCAGTCACTCTCTTTGTCCTCTGTGCAGAATTGACGATGCGCTTAGCGGCGCAGACCTAGTCGGGAGATCAGATCGCGGTAACGATCCACGTCTTTATTCTTCAGGTAGTCGAGCAGCTTGCGGCGGGAGTTGACCATGCGCACCAGGCCCTGACGGGAGTGGTGGTCCTGCTTATGCTCTTTGAAGTGTTCAGTGAGCTGAAGGATACGCGAGGTCAGCAGGGCTACCTGCACCTCGGGGGAACCTGTGTCGTTCGGTCCGCGTTTGTACTCTTCAACGATTGCGTTCTTTTCTGCTGCGCTCATTGCCATGACGTCTACTCCTAAGTAGCTGTGGCGTCTGTAGAAGGCCTTCACTTTGCCCCTCCAACAATGAGCTCAGAGGGGATCCGGCCGGTTAATCAGGCAGCCCCAAAGTGGGCCTGCCAAAAGCGGGTGAGTATGCGCCGTTCAAGGCGTCTCTTCAAATCGAAAAAACACCTTAGTCGGTCTTAATTCGCTGCCTGCATCATACGCTTGGGGGCGACCCGACCATCATCGAGGATCTGGCCCACACCGATAAACTCGTCACCATTGGCGTAGAGCCGCACCCAACCTTCAGTGGGGGCCTTCGGCACCAGGATCGGCTGCCCCTGACGCAAGTAGAAAAGCATGTCAGGGGAGAGGACGACCTCTGGCCAGTTCTCCAAGGCGCTCTCCAGCGGCAGGAGCATCTGGTCCATCTCATCGAAGCGGCGCTCCTGCCAGGCCTCTTTGAGTTCGGCCAGAGTCACCATTTCGGCACCATCATAGGGCCCAACCCCGGTGCGCCGCAGGCCGCTGACATAGGCGCCGCAGCCCAATGCCTTGCCGATATCCTCGGCGAGGGTCCGCACATAGGTGCCTTTGGAGCAGTGCACATCGAGCTCGAACTCGGGCAGCTCGCACGACAGTAACTCCAGCGCGTGAATATGAATGGTGCGCGGCTCGCGCTCCACCTCGATACCCTTACGCGCCAGATTGTAGAGGCGCTCGCCCTTGTGTTTGATGGCGGAGTACATCGGCGGTAACTGTTGCTGCTCGCCGCGAAAGTCAGCGAGCGTGTCACGGATCTGCGCCTCGCTGACCCCGGAGGCATCCCGCTCTTCAACCACCTCGCCCTCGGCATCGGCTGTGGTGGTAGTCACCCCGAGCCGAATCCGCACCTGGTAGTGCTTGTCTGCATCGAGCAGAAACGCCGACAGCTTGGTCGCCTCGCCAAAGCAGATTGGCAACAGGCCGGTGGCAAGCGGATCGAGGCTGCCGGTATGGCCCGCCTTCGCCGCCTTGTAGAAAAACTTGACCTCCTGCAAGGCCTTGTTCGAGGTAATACCTTCCGGCTTATCCAGCAGGAACACACCGCTGATATTGCGCCCCCGATTGCGACCACGTCCCATCTTNACTTCAACTCTCTAATCTGAGGCTAACCGGCGCTGCCTTGATGGCAACCGATCGGGCCAGGTAATACCAATACCGGATTATTCCGGTTCGTCAGCGGTGCGGCTCGCCGCCTCTTCGATCAGCTGCGTCAGATGCTGGCCCCGCTCTACCGACTCATCAAAAACAAACTTGAGCTTGGGCACTGTGCGAATCTTCAGCCCCTGCCCCAACAGCCAGCGCAGATGGCTCGCCTGCTGGTTCAGCAGCTTGGCGCACTCCGCCAGGCTGAGACTGGCGCCCATCACGGTATAGAAGACCTTGGCGACAGACAGATCACGTACCACCCGGACCTCCTGGATGGTGACCATGCCAAGGCCCGGATCGCCGACCTCGCTACGGATCAGCTCTGCCAGGTCGCGCTGGATCTGTGCGCCAACCCGGTCGCTACGCTTAAAATCACGCGCCATGGCTTACTCGATCACCCGTGCCACTTCGGTGCGTTCGAATACCTCGATCTGGTCGCCTGGCTGCACGTCGTTGTAGTTCTTCACGCCGATACCGCACTCGGTGCCCGCCTTGACCTCACTGACATCGTCCTTGAAGCGACGCAGCGACTCTAGTGAGCCTTCGTAGATCACCACGTTGTCGCGCAGCACGCGGATCGGATTGTTGCGCTTGACTGTACCCTCGGTGACCATGCAGCCGGCGATGGCACCGATTTTGGAGTTGCGAAACACGTCGCGCACCTCGGCCATACCAATGATCTCCTCACGGATCTCCGGTGAGAGCATACCGCTGAGGGCCTTTTTCACATCATCAATGATCTCGTAGATGATGCTGTAGTAGCGCATGTCGATGCCCTGCTCCTCCACCACCCGGCGCGCGCCGGCATCGCCACGCACGTTGAAGCCGATGATAATGGCGCCGGAAGTGACCGCCAGGTTGGCGTCCGATTCGGTGATGCCACCAACGCCGGAGGCGACCACCCGCACCTTCACCTCGTCGGTGGAGGTCTTCACCAGGGACTCTTTAAGCGCCTCTACCGAGCCCTGCACGTCTGCCTTGAGGATAACGTTGAGGGTCTGGGTCTCACCCTCGGCCATCTTGCTGAACATCTCATCGAGCTTGGCCGCCTTCTGGGCTGCCAGGCGGGTATCGCGCTGACGCTCATGACGCAGTTCGGCTAGCTCGCGGGCGCGCCGTTCATCGCTCATCACGCGCATGTCGTCACCCGCTTCGGGGGTGCCGGAGAGACCCAACACCACCACCGGGATCGAGGGACCGGCCGACTTCACTGAGCGGCCATTCTCGTCGAACATGGCACGCACCCGGCCGAACTCCCGACCCGAGACGATCATGTCGCCGCGCTTGAGGGTACCGGAACGTACCAGCACAGTAGCCACCGGACCGCGCCCCTTATCAAGGGAGGATTCGACGATGGAGCCAACAGCCGGGCCGTCAGCCACTGCCTTCAGCTCCAGTACCTCCGACTGCAGCAGGATCGCGTCGAGCAGTTCGTCGATACCCTCACCGGTCTTTGCAGAGACCCGTATAAACTGGGTATCGCCACCCCACTCCTCGGGAATCACCTCCTCCTGGGAGAGTTCCTGGATCACCCGGTCGGGGTTAGCATCCTCTTTGTCGATCTTGTTGATCGCCACGATCAGCGGCACCTCAGCAGCCTTGGCGTGCTGGATTGCCTCTTTGGTCTGTGGCATCACGCCGTCATCGGCAGCCACCACCAGGATTACGATATCTGTGACCTTGGCGCCGCGGGCACGCATCGCGGTAAAGGCCGCGTGGCCGGGGGTATCGAGGAAGAGACGGTACCTTTCTTGGTATCCACATGGTAGGCACCGATGTGCTGGGTGATGCCGCCGGCTTCGCCCGCCGCCACCCGGCTGGTGCGGATGTAATCGAGCAACGAGGTCTTACCGTGATCGACATGGCCCATGATGGTAACCACCGGCGGGCGTGTCACCGCCTCGCCCAGCATCTCGCTATCTTCATCCGCGCTCAGTAGCTCCGCCTCGACATCCTCGTCCTTCTGTTCGACCGGAGTATGCCCCAGCTCTTCCACCACCAGCACGGCGGTATCCCGGTCGAGCGGCTGATTGATGGTGACCATCATGCCCATCTTCATCAGCACCTTGATCACCTCGGCCGCCTTCAACGCCATGCGCTGAGCCAGTTCCGCCACGGCAATGCTCTCTGGGATCAGTACCTCACGCACCACCGGTGCAGTGGGGCGCTGGAAGCCATGCTCCTGATTCTCCGGCGCCGCCCCCTGACGTCCGCGCCGACGCGCTCCAGGCGGCTGCCTCTTTTTGCGCTTGCCGCGTTTGTCTGCTGAAACATGCAGCTCTTTGCGGGCGAAGCGGGAATCTTTACCCGGACCTTTGCTCTCGGCCGGTTTTTTGGGCTCACTCCGTGGCTTAGCGGTACGCCCGGCCTCTTTCTGCTTTCGCGCCTCCTCTTCCTGGCGCTTCAGCTCAGCCTGTTTGCGCTGCTCTTCTTCGGCAGCCAGGCGAAGCTTTTCCTCTTTCTGGCGCAACTCTTCCGCCGCTTTTGCCTCCTGTTCCGCCTTGAGACGGCCTGCCGCCTCTTCGGCGTGCAGCCTCTCCTGCTCAGCATTACGCCGCGCCAAGGCCTCAGCCTCGATCTTGGCCTGCTCGGCCGCCTGTGCCTCGAGCGCCTTACGCGCCTCTTCAGCCTCTTTCAGGGCGGCTTCGCTGGTCTCTACCGCACTGCGTTTCACATAGGTGCGCTTCTTGCGCACCTCCACGCTGACGGTTTTACTGGCACCGACAGGCGCTCTCCGACTCGGGGTGCTGCGTCCACTTGCCGTGGGCTGGCGCAGTTCGCTCACGGTTTTGCGTCGCAGCGTCACCTTGCTCGGCGAGCTGACAATCGACTTCCCCTGTTTGCCATGGCTTTTGCGCAGATGGCTGAGCAGGCGCGATTTTTCCTCATCGCTAATCGGGTCGTCGAGACCTTTGGCCTGAATACCGGCATCGACCAGCTGTCCCAACAGACGATCTGCGGGGATACCAACCACCTTTGCAAGCTGCGCTACGGTTACTTCGCTCATTTATTCAGGCCTCTCGGGTTTGCCTTTCCTTCGTGTTGCTGTGCAACTTGTTCTCATTGTCGCCCAGACTACTCTGCGTCTTCGAACCAGGGCGCACGCGCGGTGATGATCAGCTTGCCAGCCCGCTCTTCATCCATACCTTCGACATCCATCAGGTCATCCACCGACTGTTCCGCCAGATCCTCCATGGTGGCGATGCCGTGGCTCGCCAGCAGATAGGCCAGGTCCTTGTCCATACCGTCCATTGTCAACAGGTCTTCGGCCGGCTCGGCAAACGCCTCTTCCTTGGCGATCGCCTTGGTCAGCAGTACATCCTTGGCGCGGTTGCGCAGCTCGTCTACCAGATCATCATCGAACTCTTCGATGCCCAGCATCTCTTCGATCGGCACATAGGCCACCTCGTCAACGCTGGTGAAGCCCTCCTGCACCAGAATGGTGGCGACATCCTCGTCCACACCAAGATGCTCCATAAAGGCTTCGATGAAGCCGCGCGACTCCTGATCGCTCTTCTCTGCCGCCTGGGCCTCGTCCATCACGTTGAGCTCCCAGCCGGTCAGCTGGCTGGCCAGGCGTACATTCTGTCCGCCCCGCCCGATCGCCTGGGAGAGGTTCTCCTCGCTGACCGCCACATCCATGGCGTGCCGATCCTCATCGACTACGATGGATACTACATCCGCCGGCGACATAGCGTTGATCACGAACTGCGCAGGGTTATCGTTCCATAGGATGATATCAACCCGCTCGCCGTTGAGCTCGTTGGAGACCGCCTGCACTCGCGAACCGCGCATGCCGACACAGGCGCCAACCGGGTCGATGCGTGAGTCGAGGGCCTTAACCGCGATCTTGGCACGCAGACCGGCGTCGCGGGCAGCGCCGCGGATCTCGATCAGCCCCTCGCCGACCTCGGGCACCTCCAGCTTGAAGAGTTCGATCAGCAGTTCCGGCATAGTGCGGCTGACAAACAGCTGCGGCCCGCGGACCTCAGAGCGGATCTCGTAGAGATAGCCGCGGATGCGATCGCCTACCCGCACCGCCTCTTTCGGGATCATGTGTTCACGACCGATGAAGGCCTCAGCGTTGCCACCAAG
Organism: endosymbiont of Riftia pachyptila (vent Ph05); assembly: GCF_000224455.1. NCBI lineage: Bacteria > Pseudomonadati > Pseudomonadota > Gammaproteobacteria > endosymbiont of Riftia pachyptila. Next base: position 3,002 of record NZ_AFOC01000078.1, on the reverse strand, counting down.
ATCGAGAAATACGTTGCCGCGGTCGACCCGTTTGACCACGCCGGTGACCAGTTCGCCCTTGCGGTCTTCATAGGCGGCCACAACCTTGGCACGCTCGGCTTCGCGCACCTTCTGCACGATCACCTGTTTGGCGGCCTGGGCGGCAATGCGGCCAAACTCAATTGAGTCGATCTCTTCTTCGATGAAGTCACCGATCTGGATGTCGGGCTGCTGCTCTTTGGCTGCGTCGAAGATGATCTGACGTAGTGGCGCATCCGGTTCATCACTAGAGTAGTCCTCCACCACTTCCCAGCGGCGAAAGCTCTCGTAGTCACCACTGGTGCGGTCGATCTCGACCCGGACCAGAATATCGTCGCCGTTTTTCTTGCGCGTAGCGGATGCCAGGGCGGCTTCAATCGCCTCGAAGATAATTACCTTCTCCACGCCCTTTTCATTCGAAACAGCGTCAACAACCAGCAGAATTTCTTTACTCATCTGTTGTTACCCAATTCAGAATTCCGGTATCAAACGGGCTGAATCTATCTCATCCAGCGGAATGGCGTGCTGCTTGCCATCCTCTTCCAGCAGGATAGTGTTGCCTTCCAAACCGCACAGCGTTCCGCTGAAGCGGCGCTGATTGCCTATCTTCATGCGAGTTTTCACACGAACCCGCTGGCCTTTGAATCGCTCAAAGTCTGCCGCTTCAAACAGCGGCCGATCGAGACCCGGCGAGGAAACCTCCAGGTCATACTTCTCCTTGATCGGATCCTCTACATCGAGCACACCACTCACCTGGTGACTCACCTGGGCGCAATCATCGACATTGATGCCCTGCTCATGATCGATGTAGATGCGCAGCAGCAGATTGCCTCTTGGGCCACTGGTCGACTCGACACCCACCAGTTCATAGCCGAGCAAGTCGACCTCCTGGCGAATCAGTTGAATCAGTTTATCCGGTGCTGAGCGCATTTATTCTCCGCAATAAAAAATGGGCTCAAGGCCCATTCCAGCTGACTTCGACCCACCGCCGAAGATGCATGTTGCAGTTGCTGCATCTCCCTCTGGCCGTCCTGGGCGATCGGTGTCGAAAATAAAAAAACCCCGTAAAACGGGGTTTTTATTATGTGGTAGCGGGGGCAGGATTTGAACCTACGACCTTCGGGTTATGAGCCCGACGAGCTACCAGACTGCTCCACCCCGCATCAACGCCGCGAATACTACTTCGATTGGTGCCCCATGGCAAGAACTATTTCACAATTATTAGCCCCAAGCAGTAGTGTCCCCCTTTTCATGTCAGTAGTTGACAGAACTATTTTACAATCCGGGAATCATCCGCCAATTGCACTGTTACAGATCGAGAGCAATCCTGCAGGGAACAGGCCAAGCAGCAGCACCGCCAGTCCATTCAGCGACAGTACGATCTGTGTATCCGCACCCACAACGAGTGGGTGCTCATCAACCGGCTTGTCGAAGTACATCAGCTTAATTATGCGGATATAGTAGAAGGCGCCAATGATCGAGAAGAAAACGCCTACCACAGCCACCCAGGTGAGATCAACACTGATCACAGCATCCAGCACGAACAGTTTAGCGAAGAAACCGACTGTCGGCGGTACCCCGGCCATCGAGAACATCAGCAACAGCATCATCGCAGCGAACCAGGGATTGCGCTGGTTGAGGCCCTTGAAATCATCCAGATTCTCGGCCTCGAATCCGCGCCGACTCAGGGCAATGACGATACCGAATCCGCCTAACGACATGATCGCATAGACCAGAGTGTAGAACATCGCCGCGGTATAACCCTCGCTGGTACCTGCAAGTATACCCAACAGAATAAAGCCGACATGGGAGATGGTTGAATAGGCCAACATGCGCTTGATGTTGGTCTGCGCCACCGCCACCAGGTTACCTATGCCCATCGAGAGCACAGCCAAGATGACCAGCATCCCCTGCCAGCCCTGCATCCCGCCCTGCAGCCCCTGCATGCCGTTGAGGTCGGCCATGCCATCCACCAGCAGACGCATCGCCAGACCAAAGGCGGCGATCTTGGGCGCACTGCCAACAAACAGGGTCACTGCGGTGGGCGCGCCCTGGTAGACATCCGGCACCCACATATGGAAAGGCACCGCCCCCAGCTTGAAGGCCAAACCGATCACCACGAATACCAGGCCAAAGATCAGCACTATGTTGTTCGGTTCAACGCCCTTGAGGGCCACCGCCAACTCATCGAAACGCAACGTGCCGGTGGCGCCATAGACCATCGAGATACCGTAGAGCAGCATCCCGGAGGCGATCGCACCCAGCACAAAATATTTCATCGCCGCCTCGGCGCCGTCTTTGCTGTCGCGATTAAAGGCGACCAACGCATACAGTGAGAGCGAGAGCAGCTCGAGACCGAGATAGACCACCAGAAAACTGTTGGCGGAGACCATAATGCTCATGCCAAGCACCGCAAACAGCCCCAGAGTATAGAACTCGCCCTTGAACAGGCCGCGCTGGCGCAGATAGTCCTTGGCATAGAGGAAGGCCACCAGACTGACCAGGTAGATCGCCACCTTCAGTACGTCCGCCATCGGATCACGCACATAGGAACCATCGAAGACGATCTCGACGCCCCCGCCAGAGACGCCTATAGCGACCGCAGCGCCGACAATCAGACCAAACTGAGTGATCGCATAGCTAACGATGCGGTGCTCATCCTTAAGATAGAGATCCACCACCAGCACTACGCAGGCCAGGGTCAGAATAACAATCTCCGGCAGGACCGGAACCAGTGTGGCTAAATCAAAATGCATCTGATGCTACCCGTGCGGATTACCCGATCAGAGTTTAGAGACCGAAATATGTTGCAGGAGATTGACGATGGAGGCGTCCATCACCTCCACCAGCGGCGCCGGCCAGAGCCCCAGGATCAACACCGCCACTGCCAGCGTACCAAGCACGACCAACTCGCGGCGATTCATATCCTGCAGCCCGGCAACACCTTCGCTCTCGACCGTGCCGAACACCACCCGTTTCACCAT
>NZ_AFOC01000079.1:0-18485 GCF_000224455.1 endosymbiont of Riftia pachyptila (vent Ph05) | reverse complement strand
CGCAGCGGCCTGCCCAGGCGGGGGCGGCGGGGCTTGGGTCGTGCCGGGTTGGGCCGACGCCTGCCCGGCACCACTCTGGCTGGTAAAATGTTCATAGGCGGCCATCGCGACTCCCAGCACCCCCATCCCCACCGAAGGGATGGCGGACTTTCCGCTGTCACCACCGAGCACACCGCCCAGCAGTCCGCCCAACATCTTCTCTGCATCAAACATGGTTTGCTCTCCTTCCTTTCTGTTCAGACCAGGCAGCTCAGTCGCTTCAGCCTTTGGGTGGCGGTGGCGGCGTTGCTCTCTGCTTCCACCGCTGCAGCAGCGCACCAACGATGACGCCTCCCACCAGCAGCAGTTTGAGCAGCATGCCAACGCTGATCAACACCCCAATGGTAAAAAATGTCAGACCGATAAAGTAGGGCAGATAGCTATCCAGGGTGGTGCCGGGCTCGAGCACCGACTCTTCCGGTGATTGCGGATTGTAGTGGACCTCGATCGGCTGCTGCGGCTGGTAACGATTGAGTACCCGCTTCGCCTCAGCGGCGCTGCTTGAGCTGGGGCCACCATCAAAGCGGATGCGCGAACCCCGGTAGTGCGCCCCCGCCACTTGGTAGCTGTAGTCGATCTGGGCTCGATAGAGGCGATTGCCGTCACTGTCACGCGCCTGCTGCAGTTCCGCGATCTCGATCCGACCTGCAACCTGCGGCCAATTGACGCTTGCCTCGGCCTTATCGAGGATCGGCTTGCCCCACTCAAAGGCGGCAAAATAGCCCGCCAAGGCGCAAATGACGCCGAACACCAGGGTGCCAATCACTCCAGCACGTTGTGTAGCCATCACTTCTCCATCGTTTGGCATAGAAATCGTCAACAATTGTGACGTTTCCTGCCATCACCAAGCATCCACCACCTCCACCTTGCAGGTCGGGCGCCCCTTACTGCAGAATCCGCCACACCGTCATCTGCCAAACGCTGGGATAGTATCATGGCTTCCATTCGCACCTTTATCTCTCTCTTCGGCCTGCTGGCAAGCGGCTTGCTCGCCTCCAGCGCCTATGCCGAGGTTACTTCCGAGAACATTATCTACCTGCAGACCGATGGCAGAAGCTCGCTGTTTCATCGCGCCCTGCGGGGGGATGCCTCAAAGCTCCTCTTTCACGTCACCAAATCGCTGGAGCTGAACGACTTCTACTACATCTACCCCAACAAGCGCGACTGGGATGGCACCTCAAACCCGGCTGTCAACACCCTGGCCTTCAACCAGGGGGAGTATGTGGTGGTCTATCCTGAGCAGTTGAGCGACCAGCTCAGCCTTTCTGACGATGGCATCTACACCTTCACCACCCGCGAGGAGAAACGTGCCGACGGCCACTTCGGCATGTGGTACAAGCCCGGTGATTTCGACAACTTCGTCTACGCCTGGGTGCTGCCCAAAGGCATCGAGCTGATCTCCTATGAAAGCAATCGCGACGGCGAGTGGGTGAAGCGGGAGAACACCATCACCTACTACGGCCACCAGGTGAATGATCTGGTCTTCACCATCCGCTACCGGCTCAGCGACAGCGACCAGGACGGCATTGTCGACAACCTGGACCACTGCCCCAAAACCGCCTCGGGCATCCTGGTCAACAATCTCGGTTGCGCCCTCGACACCGATGGCGACGGCATTGACGACAGCCACGACAAGTGCCGCAATACGCCTGAGGGCGCGGTGGTGGACACCGACGGCTGCCGCCTCGACAACGATGGCGATCTGATCCCGGACGCACTCGACCGCTGCCCGGCCACCCCCCAGGGCGCGCAAGTGAAGCCGAACGGTTGTGAGGTGGACAGCGACAACGACGGCGTGGTCAACAGCCAGGACGACTGCCCAGCCACCCCGAGCGAGCTCAGCGTCGATCTCAGAGGTTGCGAGACCGATCGGGATCAGGATCAGGTGGTGGATCATCTCGATCAGTGCCCCAACACCCCTGCCAGCGCCCGGGTCGACAGCCACGGCTGCGAAACAGACCAGGATGGGGACAGCGTGATCGACCGCCTCGATCAATGCCCGAACACGGCCGCCGGCAGAGAGGTCACCCCCGACGGCTGTGAACGCATATTGCCGCCCCAGGTGCCGATCGTGATCGACACCGACAAGGATGGCGTGGCCGACGAGTCTGACCAGTGTCCGGGCACCGGCGCGGGTTTTATGGTCGACAATAGAGGTTGCGAGCTGGATCAGGATAGTGACGGAGTTATCGACCGACTTGATCAGTGTCCGGGTACTCCCACCGAGGCCAGGGTCGATAACAAAGGCTGCGAGACTGATCTGGATGGTGATCAGGTGGTCGATCGGCTCGATCAATGCCCCAACACACCGGCCGGCAAAGAGGTCAGCCGCGACGGCTGTGAGATCGTTGTAGCGAACTGCCCCGAAGTTGCAGAGCCGATCACTCCCATCCCAGCATCGACTCTCGACAGTGATCAGGATGGCATCTTCGATGACGCCGATCTCTGCCCCAACACGGCGGCAGGCAAGGAGGTGGACACCACCGGCTGCAGTCCGGCCGAGGTCATCACCCTGCACGGCGTCAACTTCAAGACCGATTCAGACCAGCTCACCCAGGGTTCGGTCTCCATCCTGGATAAGGTGGCCAGAACCCTGATTCACCATCAGGGGCTTCGATTGATGGTGGCGGGACACACCGACAGCCGCGGCGATGCGGCATACAACAAAGACCTCTCCCACCGTCGCGCTATCACTGTGATGCACTATCTCAGCGACAATGGGGTCGCCGCTGAGCGCCTCTCGGCGGAAGGGTTTGGTGAAGAACAGCCGATCTCCGACAACGAATCCCTCGAGGGACAAACCATGAACCGCCGCGTGGAACTGATCCGCATGAACTGAGACGACGCGACGCCGATTTGTGTCGGCGTCGCCCGTTCACATCAGCCACTCATCCTTGATGGTGACACAACAGCTCGGGCATGTTTTCACCGGACTTTGCCAGATGCTCCAGGCTATCCAACACATCAAGGCTGGCCTGTTCCATCTGCTGCATCGCCTCGACGCATCGATCAAAATCCTGTGCATGGAAAGCGTTGACCGCCATCTTGCCTGCCTCATGCACCAAAATGTGAGGTCTCTCGATCTCCTTGTAACCATCCAACTTGGAGAAGCAGCTGACCCCCTCGCCCTGGTAGTACCAGTGCCCCAGACGGCAATCCGTATGACTGGAGAACGCCTCTGCCGGCTTCTCTAGCTGCCCCATCAGCACCATGTAGACCTGAACCTTGAAGACCAGATGGTCAATCTTCGCCACCTCAACAAAGCTGCGCAGCGATCCGGAAGAGACCGCCTGCTCCATCTGCCGCGAGAGGCCGATAATGCTATTCATGCCATCGACCAAGGTGCCGCCGATCTGCGCCAGTTTCTGTGACTCATTGGCGATCTGGCGCATGCGCTTCTCCACATCCGATGAGCTGCTCTGAATCTGGCTCACCTCACTGGCGATCTCTTTGGTGGCCTCACCGGTCTTGTGCGACAGACTGCGCACCTCATCGGCAACCACCGCAAAACCACGCCCTTGATCCCCCGCCCGCGCCGCCTCGATCGCCGCATTCAACGCTAACAGATTGGTCTGCTCGGAGATTCCATTGATCAGGCCGACAATATTGCCGATGGCATCGGTGCGGCTATTCAGCTGCTCCATGTAGGAGACTGCATCACTCAACTCGCTGGAGATTGAACTGAGGTTATCAGCCATCTTCGAGGATTTATGCCGCGCCACCTCCGATTCAGTGGAAGAGACCACCGCCGTCTCCTTCTCACTGCTGAGCAGTTTGGCCATGCCCCCCATTGTCTCCTGCATCAGGTCGAGGCTCTTGCCAAAGTGCTCAAAGCTGGCAAAGATGCTGGTCGCCAGCATCTGCTGCTGTTTAAGGCGCTGCACCTCTGCCTGGTAGTGGTCACGCTCCTGCTGCAGGGTATGCTGTTGTTCCGACAACTCGGCAAGCTGCTGTTCTAGCGCTTCAATCCGCTGTTCAGCATCGCCCAATGCACGTTTTGTTTTGCCACATAGGAACATCGCAACCCCCCTTAGACACCAAAAGCAGATCCCCAAACAAGCAATCGACAGTCAGGGGGAAAACATGAGGTTTCTGCCGTGTGGCCGATTAAAAACCGCTGTATTTACCCATCACCGCCAACACGGTGACCAGCAGGCCCAATATCAGATTGATACCAATCAGACGGCGGATCAGCGCCATCGCCGCCCCCGCTTTGGGTAACTCCCCCGCCGAAAGCGCCTGCCCCATCAACTGGTAGGGGCGCGCATAGATAAAGATGAAGATCACCGCCATCAGGGTACCGAGCAGCGTCATCGCCCAAACTGAGGTCTTCGCCTCACCATTAAAGGGCACAAACAGCAGCCAGAAGCCGCTCGCGAGAATCGATAACACAGCGCCCCACACCCAGGGGAAAAAACCATCGAAGACCTGCTTCATCAACGGCAACCGCTGGGGTGGTTCAAGTAGTGCATTGGCCGCCGGACGCAGCGCCATATGGGCAAAGAACATACCGCCTACCCAGACAATCACAGCAAGCAGATGGAGTGTCAGCGCAAGGAACATGGGTATCTCCTAATCAAATGATGAAAAAGCTGAACCTGCGGTGCATTCTGCCCAATGCGGCAGATAAATCTACACTGCCAGATGTGAGTTTGCGCCAAGCGACACACATAGGTAAACTAATCGGTTTTCCGGCCAAACAGCGGCGGATGTTGGTGAGAATGGCGTCCATCAGGATGCCTTTTTTATTTTACAGGATGGATTCATGGCTGACTCATTGATGGCAACCTACGCACGGCTACCGGTAACCTTCGAGCGGGGCGAAGGCGCCTGGCTGTGGGATACTGATGGCCGGCGCTATCTGGACGCGGTGAGCGGCATCGCTGTCTGCAATCTTGGCCACGCCCACCCGGCAGTGCGTCAGGCCCTGTGCGAACAGGCGGGCGAACTGATCCACACCTCGAACCTCTACGGCATCCAGCAGCAGCAGCGGCTGGGTGACCTGCTCACCCAGCTCTCTGGCATGCAGCGGGTATTCTTCGCCAACTCCGGCGCCGAAGCCAACGAGGCCGCGATCAAGATCGCCCGGCTTCACGGCCATAACAGAGGCATCACCACACCACAGATCATCGTCGCCGAAGGCAGCTTCCACGGTCGCACCCTGGCAACTCTCTCCGCCACCGGCAACCGCAAGGTGCAGGCGGGTTTTGAACCACTGGTGCAGGGCTTCATCCGGGTCCCGTTTGGCGACGCCGCGGCAATCGCCCAAGTCGCCGCCAACAACCAGGACGTAGTGGCAGTTCTGCTGGAACCGGTACAGGGCGAAGGCGGCGTGAATATCCCCGCCTCCGACTACCTCAACCAAGTACGCGAGATCTGCGACCAGCAGGGCTGGCTGATGATGCTCGACGAGATCCAGACCGGCATGGGCCGCACCGGCAAACTGTTCGCGCATCAGCACAACAGCATCCTGCCCGACGTAATGACTCTCGCCAAAGGCCTCGGCAACGGCGTACCGATCGGTGCCTGCCTGGCACAGGGGGTGGCTGCCGAGGTTCTCGGGCCGGGCACCCACGGCTCCACCTTCGGCGGCAACCCGCTCGCCTGCCGGGTGGCATGCTGCGTGGTGGAGACAATGCAAGCGGAAGCGATCCCAGAACGCGCCGCAGCTCTCAGCGAGCGCATGCTCGCCGCTTTCAAGCAACAGCTGGACGACCTCGATGGCGTAGTGGATATCCGCGCTGTCGGCCTGCTGCTGGGCATCGAGCTCGATCGGCCCTGTGGCGAACTGGTCAGCAAGGCCCTGCAACAGGGACTGCTGATCAACGTCGCGGCCGAGCGCGTGATCCGGCTGATCCCACCGCTGATCATCAGCGATGCGGAGGCGGACCAGATCATCTCAGGCGTTAGTGCACTGATTCACGATTTTCTCTGAGCACTCCCTTGAGGAAGCAGACATGAACGATACTCAACCCAGGCACTTCCTCTCCCTGCTTGATCTCAGCAGTCAGGAGCTGACCGACCTGATCGACCGCGCCATCGAGCTCAAACGCATGACCCATGCCAGCGAGATCCATGCTCCGTTAAAACAAAAAAACCTGGGCATGGTGTTTGAGAAATCCTCCACCCGCACCCGCATCTCGTTTGAGGTCGGTATGACCCAGCTCGGTGGACACGCACTGTTCCTCTCGCCCCGCGATACTCAACTGGGGCGTGGCGAACCAATCGAGGACAGCGCGCGGGTGATGTCTCGTATGGTCGATATCATCATGATCCGCACCTTCGAGCAGGAGAAACTTGAGCGTTTTGCCGAATACTCTCAGGTACCGGTAATCAATGCGCTCACTGATCTCTATCACCCCTGCCAGCTGCTCGCGGATATGCAGACCTATGTGGAGCATCGCGGCTCGATCCAAGGCAAAACCGTGGCCTGGATCGGCGACGGCAATAATATGTGCCACTCCTACATCAACGCGGCGCGCCAGTTCGATTTCCAGCTCAGCATCGCCTGCCCGGAAGGCTATGACCCTGACAATCAGATCCTTACCGCAGCGGGCGATCGTTGCCGAGTGACTCGCGATCCGATGGCTGCTGCCAAAGCAGCCGACCTGGTCGTCACCGACGTCTGGGCCAGCATGGGTCAGGAGGAGGAACAGCAGCAGCGGGAAAAAGCCTTCTCCGATTTCAAGGTTGATGAGGCGATGATGGCCATCGCAAATCCGGACGCACTATTCATGCACTGCCTGCCGGCCCATCGCGGCGAAGAGGTCAGCGCTGCAGTCATCGATGCTCCCGACAGCGTCGTCTGGGATGAAGCAGAGAACCGTCTTCACTCACAAAAGGCATTACTCGAATTCCTACTACTTAGCAAGCAAAAATAGCCACCTTTTTAGCGACCCGAAACAGAAAAACGTGGGAATGATCAGAAATTCTTCTGAGAAAAACTGCGACAATACGTCTCTTTCAGGACCACCACTTAACGGAATACTGTGATGCGGCTCCCCTTCCAATTAAGCATTGCTCTGCTTCTGCTGGCCCTCCCCCTGCTGGCCCAGGCAAAGCCTGCCTATATCACCGACACTTTTAAGGTGACCATGCGTTCCGGCGAAAGCTCAACCCATCGCATTCTGCGCATGCTGAATAGTGGTGATCAGGTCGATCTGCTCTCTACCGACTCAGAGAGCGGTTACTCCAAAATCCGCACCGCCAGCGGCTTGGAAGGATATGTACTGAGTCGCCAGCTGATGAACCAGCCGAGCGCCCGCAACCAGCTCAAGACCTTGCAGCAACGGTTCATGAGCTCGAATCCGCCCCCGCTGAATTGAGCGGCAAACTCGCCCGGTTGCAGCAGCAGCACGACAGCCTGCAGCAGGAACACAAGGCCCTGCAACAGACCAAAAATCAGCTCAATCAGGAGCTGCAGAGCATCCAGCGCACTGCATCAAACGCCATCCGCATCTCCAACGAACGCAACGACCTGCGCAAGCAGGTTGCTGACCTGACCCGCAATGTCGCCGACCTGAGGCAGCAGAACCGGGATCTCAGCAACGAGTCGAACCGCGACTGGTTTCTTATCGGCGCAGCCGTCGTGATTGCTGGAATTCTGATCGGCCTGCTGCTGCCCCACCTCCGCTTCCAGCGCCGTCGCAACAACTGGGGCGCGCTTTAAACAGAGCCACGGGCAGCAGGTTAGCCGGTCGCCAGCAAATGCACAGCCATTGCTATAGTTTCCGGACGATCGATCAGATTGTAATGCTAGAGTGTGATGTGGAGTGAGGCCAGCCCCCCGCCATCTGGCAGATTGAGAAGCTCCAGACGCATCCCGTCGGCACGCGGATGGACCTGCAGACGAAGTGCTGCGGCAGAAGAGTGGGCGACCCTTTGCTGTGACTGAAACAGCAGACCCACCGCATCACCTTGCTGTGCAGCCCGCCGCAGTTGCTGGCCCTGCAAAAGGCTCAGCGTCTCCGGCCAGGCAAGTACCGCACTGCAGGTACCCGATGCCAGCGCCTGCTCCAGCGCCCAAAGCTTCCCAGCAGAATCCGGTGGATGCACTAGCAAGACCCGTGACAGGTCTACGCCCCAGGCCTGCAACGCCAACGCATCGGGAATCGCCGGCGGCGCAATCCAGGCGATCCAGCGCGACTCCACACTGAGGCGGGCCAGCAGCGGTATCACTAGGTTGAGACAAGCCAGCCCTTCCGCATCGCAGTGGATCTCGCTCAGATCACCTCGCGGCCAGCCTCCCACCAATTCATCCAGCGCATCAAAGCCAGTGGCCAGCACCGCTGCCGAATCGTCTTTGCTCTGCCCTCCATGCCAGAGATCTTGTTGTTCGTATAACAGCTGCTCCAGTTCCATCCCCACCTCTAGCGAAACTTGAATGGAGCACCTAATCCCTGGCGCAAAACACCGACCCCAAGCCCCTCGATCGTCAGGGACTGCTCGCGCAGGTCGACCCGAATCGGTTCAAAATCATCATTCTCCGGCAGCAGTACCACCAAGTGACTACTGCGCTCATCGCGGAAGAAGCGTTTCACCGTCACCTCATCCTCAATCCTTGCCACCACGATCTGGCCATTGTGTGCATCCTGGGAGCAGTGCACTGCCAGCAGGTCACCATCCATAATGCCGATATCTTTCATACTCATACCCTGCACCCGCAGCAGATAGTCCGCACGTGGCTGGAACAGATCAGGAGAGAAGTCATAGCGTTCTTCGATATGCTCTTGCGCCAGAATCGGTTGACCCGCAGCAACCTGCCCCACCACCGGCAGTCCCGCTTCAGGCATTTCTCTCTCCAGCAGACGGATGCCGCGGGAGGTGCCCTTCAACAGCTCGATAGCACCCTTTTTCGCCAGCGCGCGCAGGTGTTCCTCTGCCGAATTTACCGAACGAAACCCCAGAGCTTCGGCAATCTCGGCACGAGTCGGGGGAAAGCCTGTGTCGGCCAGATGGCTGCGAATTAGTTCCAGAATCTGCGTTTGGCGAGGAGTCAGTTTCATCGGCTCGGTCCGGTCATATCACGAATACTGTAATTATATACAGCATCCATTACTCTGCAAGCCGACTACCTCTGTGCCAGAATGATTCAAATCCCAGCGGATCTGTCCTGTGTCGATATTCAGCAAAACAGCGTCTCTTTTTCTGCCGCTTTTTTTACTCTGCATCCCCCACCTGTCGGCCAGGGAGGCAAACGGACTTTCTGCCCTGCAGCCAGCCAACCAGCCTTTCACTGATGATCTGCCGGCGATGCAGCAACGCACCGCCATCCGCGTCCTGGTCAACCACAACCGCACTAATTTTTTCCTGCACGATGGACGCCACCAAGGCTTTGAATTCGAACTGATGGAGCAGTACCGCAAACACCTCAATCAGGAGAAGAAAAACAACCAGATCGCGACCAGCTTTATCTACATCCCACTCCCTTTCGAGCAGCTGCTGCCAGCGCTGATCGAGGGACGCGGTGATGTCGTTGCCGCCGGTATGACGATCACACCACAGCGCCGTCAGCTGGTCGATTTCACCGCGCCCTACCTGCCCAATGTGCAGGAGATTCTGGTCGCTTCAGACAAGGCGAAACCGGTTGATAAGTTAGAGGATCTGGCCGGGCAGCGGGTTCACCTGCTGCGAGGCAGCAGCTATGTCGATCATCTGCGAGCGCTAAACCAACGTTTCAAACAGGCTCATATCGAACCGATCAAACTGGTTGAGGTTGACTCGCATCTGCAGACGGAAGACCTGCTCGAGATGCTCAGTGCCCAGGTGATCGACTACACGTTTGCCGACGACCACATCGCCACCATCTGGGCAAGACTGCTGCCAAACCTGGTGCTGCACCGCACCCTGCAGATCCACAGTGGCGGGAAGATCGCCTGGGCGGTACGCAAAGAAAACCCGAAACTGCGCGCCAGCCTGAACGATTTCATCGGCAAGATCAAAAAGGGCACCCTGCTCGGCAACATGCTGTTTCAACGCTACTATCGCAACACCCGCTGGATCAAAAACCCGCTGCAGCCGGGCGAGCAGGACAAGCTGATGCGGGTGCGCGGTCTGATGGAGAAGTACGCCACACAGTACCACTTCGACTGGCTCACCATCGCCGCCCAGGCCTATCAGGAGTCAGGGCTCGACCAGAGCAAACGCAACCCCTCGGGGGCGTTGGGCATCATGCAGATCCGACCGACCACCGCTGCCGACACGATGGTCGCAATCACAAGCATCGAGCAGCTGGAGAACAACATCCATGCCGGCGTGAAGTACCTGGCCTGGATCCGGGATCGCTACTTCAGCGATGCCGAGATCCTGCCGCAGGATCGGCTCTTCTTCAGTCTCGCAGCCTACAACGCCGGCCCGGCCAAGGTGCGGCGCATGCGCGACAAAGCCAAGGCGATGGGTCTCGACTCGAACCGCTGGTTCGGCAACGTGGAGCAAGCGGCGTTGCGCCTGGTCGGACAGGAAACGGTGCGATATGTGCGCAACATCCTCAAATACTACACCGCCTACCGGCTTGCATTTGACCTGCAGGATGCCTCACAGGCAGCCATAAAAGAACAGACTTCTGTCAAATAACATTTGGCAACGCCAAATGGAGCACCACTTGCAGTGCGAATGTTCGCGCCGCGAGCAGTGCTCCTACACCACCACCGAGTCAACCTGCAGCAGCTCACCAATCGAGCAGGAGAAGCGATCCCCGGGCTTGAGCGACCCTACCCCAGCCGGGGTGCCGGTGAGCACCAGATCCCCCGGGCGGAGGGTAAAAAACTCACTGATGTGGGCGATCAGGGTCAGAGCATCAAAGATCATGTCAGCGCTGTTTGCACTCTGCCGCTGTTCACCGTTGACCACCAGACTGAACTCGATGAAGCTCAGCGACGTCAGCTGCCCCATCGGCAGAAAACCGGAGAGCGGGCAGCTACCGTCAAACGCCTTCGACTTCTCCCAGGGATGGCCAGCGCTTTTCAGCCGCGCCTGAATATCCCGCAGGGTCAGGTCGAGTGCCAGTCCAACTCCAACGATGGCGGATTCTACCCGCTCCTTTGAGACGTGAGTGAGCGTTTCACCAATCAGCATCGCCAGTTCCACCTCATGATGCACCGCACCCTTGTCAGTGGGGATCACAACAGGCTGCTGCATATCAACCAGGGTGGTGTCGGGTTTGACAAACAACAGCGGCTCGGTGGGGAGCGGGCTATCGAACTCCTTGACGTGACCCACATAGTTGCGCCCCACACAGACCACCTTGCCGTTCGGCAGATCCAGCGCCTCACCATCTGTCCATCGATGCCTGTAGCCCATCCACTCCTCCTCTTTCTCGCATCCACATATTGGACAACAGATTGCAAAATCGACTGGTTTGCATTGCCACTTTCAAGCCATACTGCTAATTATTTCATATGCCGCTAACACACCGCAGACGAGTCGCTATATTTGCGCTCTCCCTCCACATTTCAAACAAGTGAATAATGCGAAGAGTCATCAATTGATAAACACCAAGCAAGCCCCGCAGCGCTTAAACAGACAACAGGGTCAACCCAGATAACCCGCCTATGGACTACGGCTTCACCAACATCCTGACACTGCTCGGCTCACTCGGCCTGTTTCTCTATGGCATGACGGTGATGAGCGATGCCCTGCTGCATCTGGCTGGTAACCGGATGCGTTCGATACTGGCCACCACCACCTCCAACCGTATCTTTGCCGTGCTTACCGGCTTCTTCATCACCGCCGTGATTCAGTCCTCCTCCGCCACCACCCTGATGGTGGTCAGCTTCGTCAATGCCAGCCTGCTGACCCTGACCGAGGCGGTCGGCGTGATCATGGGAGCCAACATCGGCACCACCGTCACCGCCTGGCTGATCTCCATCCTCGGCTTCAAGGTAAAGATAAGCGCCATCGCTATCCCCTTGATCGGCGCCGGCTTTCTGCTCAGCCTGTCACAACATAAAACCAACAAAAACTGGGGCCGATTCATCATCGGCTTTGCCCTTCTGTTCATCGGCCTGCAGTTTCTTAAAGACTCGGTGCCCGACATCCGCAACCACCCCGAGGTCCTCGCCTTTCTCGTAGAGTACACCACGCTGGGCTACTTCTCGGTGCTGTTCTTCATGGTGGCTGGCACTCTGCTGACTCTGATCGTGCAATCATCCAGTGCCGCCATGGCCCTGACCTTGGTGATGTGTCATGAAGGCTGGCTCCCCTTCGACAGCGCCGCTGCGATGGTATTGGGACAAAACCTCGGCACCACCATCACCGCCAATCTGGCTGCGCTGGTGGCCAACTATCATGCCAAGCGTGCAGCCCGGGCACACCTGCTGTTCAACCTCATTGGGGTCATCGGCATCCTGTTGCTGTTCTATCCATTCATCAATTGGGTCGGCGGGATAGCAGAAGAACTGGCGGGAGAGTCCCCTTTCCTAAACGCAACTGCCATCCCGGTAGCGCTCTCCCTGTTCCACACCAGCTTCAACATCCTCAACACTCTGTTCCTGCTCGGCTTTGTCCCCAGCATCGTCAAGATCGCCGAGGCCTGGGTGCCGCCAGTGATTGAAAAAGAACGCGAGATCGACGAACCCAAATTCCTCACTGAAGCCTCCCTGAGGTTTCCCCAGACCGGCATCAAGGCACTCAAGGATGAATCACTACGACTGTTGGAAAACAGTGCCTACAAGATCCTTGCCCACGGTCTCAGCGTGCATCGCGGAGATATTGAATCAGAGCAGAAGCTGCGACAGATCCTGGAGAAATCCAACCAGGCCATCCCGATCGACATCGACCAGGTCTACGCCACCCGCATCAAGACCATCTACGGCCGCATCCTCGAGTACGCCACACAACTGCAGAGCAAATTCCCGCTACAGCAGCCGGAAATCGAGAGCATCCGCAATATTCTGATCGCCAACCGCATGCTGGTGCAGGTGGTGAAACAGATGAAACCGCTCAACCGCAACATCGAACGCTTCATCGGCTCAGACAACCAGGAGATCCGACGCGAGTACAACGTATTGCGCCGGCGCATCCTCAAGGTAGTGCGGGAAATTCACCGCATCGGCTCTTCTGAACACCTAGAGGAACATCTGCAGAAGATAAAACTTCAGCGCGCCAAGGCTGAAGAGCTGGACGTGCTGGAGAGCGGGCGGATCCAGAAACTGATCATGAAAGGTGAGATCAGCGATCGCATGGCCAGCTCCCTGATCAACGACAGCGCCAACGCCAGGCGCATCACCCAGATGCTGGTAGACATCTCCACGGTGCTCTATTCACCGACCGATACCCAGATCGCTGAGATCGACGCTCAGCAAACACCGGAGGAAAAAACGCTGGAGGAGGCCAGCACCAAGAGCTGAAGAAGGATTATTTGCCGGCCCGCACCAGGCCGCCAAGCCCGATCTGTTCCAAGGCGTTATTCAACAGCTCACTGACCTCAGCCGGCCGCTCACAACGCAACGCTGCCTGCAACAACTCTCTGGCCCGAGCCCGGCTCACCGAGCGCACCACCCGCTTCACCCGCAACAGGGAGCCGGCGCTCATACTGAGGGTGTGTACCCCCATCCCCAGCAGCAGTAGCACCGCCGCCGGATTACCAGCCATCTCACCGCAGACGCTTACCTCCCGGTTAAACCTCGCCGCCCCCTCCAGCACCTGGATCAGCGCCTGAATCACCGCAGGATGGAGATCATCATAGAGTGCCGCCACATGAGAATTATTGCGATCCACCGCCAGCAGGTACTGGGTCAGATCGTTGGTGCCGACGGAGAGAAAGTCGACCCGCCGCGCCAGCGCCTCCACCTGATAGACCGCGGCAGGCACCTCGATCATCACCCCCACCTGGGGCATCTGCACCACAAAACCCTCATCGATCAACTCATCCCTGGCACGCTGGATTAGCAACAGCGCATCGTCCACCTCACTCACGGTGCTGATCATCGGCAGCAGGATGCGCAGATTATCCAGGCCGCTGGCGGCTCGCAGCATGGCGCGCACCTGGGTGAGGAAAATCTCCGGATGATCCAGCGAGATACGGATGCCGCGCCAGCCGAGAAATGGGTTCGACTCGTTGACCGGAAAATAGGGCAACGGCTTGTCGCCACCAATATCCAGGGTACGGATGGTAACCGGGCGAGGTGCGAAGGTCTCCAGCACACTTCGGTAGTTGGCAGTCTGCACCGACTCACCGGGGAAGCTGTCACGCACCATGAACGGCACCTCGGTGCGGTAGAGGCCGATCCCGGCCGCCTCAGCCAGCCCCAGACTGCTCATCTCCGACACCAGCCCAGTGTTCATGTGCAGCGGCACCTCAACCCCGTCGGTGGTCTCGGAGGGGAGCGCCCGGATCGACTCCAGTTCCTGGCTCAGCGCCCGATCCTCATCGGCGAGGCGCTGATACTCCTTCTGTACCGAGGAGGCGGGGGAGATATAGACCCGCCCACGATAACCATCCACGATCAGACGGCGCCCATCGATCCGCCCCACCGGCAGATCTCTGGCACCCATCACCGCTGGCACCCCCATGGCACGGGCCAGGATCGCCACATGGGAGAAGCTGGCACCTTTTGCCGAAACGATACCCGCTAGTCGCCCCTCGGGCACCTCAGCCAACTGCATGGCGCTGACCTCCTCCCCCACAAGAATGGTACCGGGCTGATACTCTATCGGTTCAGAACGCGCCTGTTGCAGATGCATCAGGATACGCCGCCCCAGATCGCGGACATCCGAGGCGCGTTCACGCAAATAGACATCGTCCATCGCATCGAACACCTTGGCGTGCTCTTCGATGGTCTGACGCAACGCCCCGGCAGCCCAGTTGCCGGCGTGGATGCGCTCCACCGTTTTGCCAATCAAGGAGTCGCTACCGAGCATCATCAACCAAGCATCGAACAGCGCCCGATCCTCCGCCGGCAGGCTCTCATCGACCCGGTCCGCCAGCGCCATCATGTCTTCGACCACCGCCGCCACTGCGCTACGAAACTCATCCTCATCCGCGTCGGAATCAACACAAGGGCGGTCGGGGATCGCCCTCAGATCGGCCGGCGGGTAGACCACCACAGCATGTCCCAGGGCGACACCTGGCGCACCAGAGCGACCTTTGAGAAAGCGGGTGAGTGGCGCCTCATCTTCGATGATAACCAGGTCGCCACTAGTCTGCGCATGGATGATCGCCCCCGCCAGCTGCGCCGCTAGAGTGAAGAGGAAGGTCACCTCATTATCGTCAAAACTGCGCTGCTCGAACTGACGCACCACCAGCACCCCGAGCACGCGCCGGTTCTGAATGATCGGCACCCCAAGAAAGCCGCTGAAGTGAGTCTCGCCGGTCTCGCTGACAAACAGGTAACGATTGTGGTTCGGCGCATCCGCCAGATTGACTGGCTCGGCCCGTTCGCAGACCAACCCGATCAGGCCGCGATGCAACGGCAGACGTACCTTGCCCACCGACTCAGTCGCCAGACCATCAGTAGCGCGCAACACATGTTCGCGACGCTCAAAATCGGTTAGATAGACAGAGCAGACATCCGCCGTGATCGCGGACTTTACACGCGAGACGATGATATCCAGTGCCGAACCCAGATCGGCAGCACCGTTTACCTCATTGACAATCCGATGGAGGGTCTCGAGCATCAACTCCCTATCTGGTTAAGGCCCGCCGGTCCATTGAGACGAGGCCTGGTGTGAGAACTCAGCGCCGGTTCTGGCGCAGATAGTTGGAGTGGCTGCGCACCGGCACCCCATCGGGATAGAGCAGCGGCGCCAACTCCTCAAGGGCCCGGGTATAGACATTGCGTTTGAAGTAGATCACTTCCCGGATTGGCTGCCAGTATTTTACCCAGCGCCAGTTGTCAAACTCAGGGGTTCCGGTCGTGTCGAAGCAGAAGGCTTCTTCACCACAGTCGATCTTGAGTAGAAACCAGACCTGCTTCTGCCCGATGCAGCGCGGCTGGCAGTTCTTGCGAATGTAACGCTTCGGCAGTCGGTAGCGCAACCAGCCGCGGGTGGCGCCGAGCAACTCGACCTGGTCCTCCGTAAGGCCGATCTCCTCCTCCAGCTCGCGGTACATCGCCTGCTCCGGTGTCTCATCAGAATCAATACCGCCCTGGGGGAACTGCCAGGAATTCTGCCCAATACGGCGCCCCCAGAACAGCTGGCGATTGCCGTTACAGAGGATAATGCCAACGTTGGGTCGGAAGCCGTCGGTGTCGATCACAATAGCGCCGCTAGTCTTTGATGTTGCCCGGATTTTTCCACAATCAACCTGAGCCGGCAAGCCGCCACAGGATCAGTCTTTGCTTATAAACAACTTTCCTGTAGTGTTTTCCGACTTCCTCCGCACAAGATCAGGACTGACCTATGGCGCTCGCCCTCTTCGACCTCGACAACACCCTGCTGTTGGGTGATTCCGACTATCTCTGGGGCCGCTTCCTGGTGGAACAGGGCATAGTCGACGGCGACTACTACGAACAGGAAAACGAGCGATTTTATAAGGAGTACAAGGAGGGTCGGCTCGACATCTTCGAGTTCCTGCGCTTCTCCCTGCGCCCTCTGCGCGAGCATGCACCAGAACAGCTGCAGGCTTGGCGGGAGGAGTTTCTCACGCAGAAAATCGATCCGATCATCAGCGATGCGGCACAAGCGCTGCTGCAGAGACATCGCAAGGCCGGTGATGAGCTGCTAATTATCACCGCCACCAACTCGTTTGTCACCCGCCCGATCGCTGAACGTTTCGGCGTGCAGCAGCTGATCGCCACCGAACCGGAGCAGATCGACGGCCACTACACCGGCGAAGTGGCGGGGGAACCCTGCTTCCAGGCGGGCAAGGTCCGGCGGCTGCAGCAGTGGATGGCAGACCACCAGTTCGACCTGCGCGACAGCTGGTTCTACAGCGACTCACACAACGACCTACCGCTGCTGGAACAGGTCGACCACCCGGTGGCGGTGGACCCGGACCCAAGCCTGGCCGAGACCGCCCGGCAGCGCGGTTGGCCGGTGATCAGCCTCAGAGAGTGAAGCCCCCTCTACCGATCAGACCAGCGCAGGTCGGATAATCGTCCATAATCAGAGGGACAAGCACCACACACGAGGCAAGGCAAAAGCATGGGGATGTTCGACCGTCACGTTAAACAGCAGCAGACCAACCGCAACGTCTTCTTCATCGTCCTGATCGTGCTGATCGGGGCCGTGATCTGGGCGCTGCAAAACGCCGAACAGCCACCGGAAAAAGGGATCACCCTCACCCCCAAAGAGTACATCGAACTGGTAGAGCGCAAAAAAGCGGCGCGCATTGAAGCGCAACAGCTCGAACAGGCAGCCCAGGAACGGGCCCGGCGCGCCGAGCAGGCCATCAGGCAGATACCTCAGCGCTGACAGAGCGAGCGTTCGTCCGGATGCTCCACCGCATCCACAATGGCATTGACAAACACCCCCAGTTCCTCCGGCGTCACCGCCTCCAGCAGCCGGTTCATCAGCAGCGGATCGATCGCCGCCTGCACCTGCCGGCCATCTTTCAGGGTCACATTAATGCCGGTGGTATGCACCTGCTGCGCCCCCTCCTCCTCCGTCACCAGCGCCTCATTGTAGGCAAGCATCTCATCGTAGAAGGCCTCGATACGCGCATCCAGCTCGTCGTCCAGGTCCTCCGGCAGCCCCACCACCCACTCCTCAGGGCCGTGAGAGATAATCGGCGCCAACTTCTGTTCATCAAGAAACTCAATAAAACGCCGCCAGGGGCGCTCGTCGAAAAAGATATACTCAAGCATGTCGAGGATCAGCCTTGTTCACACGCAGACACCTTAATAGAAAACCTTAGCCGGAGATAGATAGCCGATGAAACTGACCAGCCAGAGCCTCACCGATAGCGCACCAATCGCCCGCCGTTTTGCCTTCTGCCAAGCCGACCCCACCAGCCATGTCAGCCTGGCCAACAACATCAGCCCCCATCTCGCATGGGACGAGATACCGCAGGGAACTCGCTCATTCGCCCTGATCTGCCACGACCCGGACGTGCCCAGCCGCGCCGACGACGTCAATCAGGAGGGGCGCCAGGTACCCGCTGACCTGCCGCGAATCGACTTCTTCCACTGGGTGCTGGTCGACATCCACGCCGACTGTCGGGAGCTGGCCGAAGGCGCCGACTCCAGCGAGGTCACCCCCCGCGGCAAATCCCCGCGGGGAGGACCAGCCGGCTCCCGCCGCGGCCTCAACAACTACACCGACTGGTTCAGTAGCGATGCCGAAATGGAAGGCCAATACTTCGGCTATGACGGCCCCTGCCCACCCTGGAACGACAGCATTCCACACCACTACATCTTCACACTCTACGCACTAGACATCGAACGCACCCCAGTCGAAGGCAACTTCGGCGGGCCTGAAGTGCGTGAGGCGATCGTCGGGCACATCCTGGCCGAAGCAAAGCTCACCTGTACCTACAGCGTAAACCCAGAGGTGCCGGCCTGAAA
>NZ_AFOC01000080.1:0-18272 GCF_000224455.1 endosymbiont of Riftia pachyptila (vent Ph05) | reverse complement strand
TTTGATTTAGAATTCCAGCAACAGGGAAACTGAAGCAGAATCCACGCCCGTGGCGATATATCGAGACCGATGGCTGAAGTAACCAAACAGAACACCGCCCCCCCCCTCAACATCCTATTTGTTGTCAGTGAGGCGGTGCCACTGATCAAAACCGGCGGTCTAGCCGATGTCGCCGGCAGCCTGCCGGCTGCCCTGCGCAGCCTGGGACATGACTGCCGTCTGGTGCTACCCGCCTTCCCGGAGGCGCTGCGCCACACGCAACAGATCGAGACCATCAGCCAACTGCGACTGTTTGGCTACAACGAACCGGTCAATCTGCTCTACGGGCACTGCGGCGAGCATCAGATCCCGGTCTATCTGGTGGATGCACCGCACTTCTTCAACCGCGAAGGCAACCCCTACCTCGCACCGACAGGCGATACCTGGGCCGACAATGCCGACCGCTTTGCGCTGTTCTGCCGCGCCGCGGTTGAGATCGCCGTCGACCGGGCCGGCGGCAACTGGCGACCAGATCTGGTGCATGCCCACGACTGGCAGGCAGGTCTAGTACCGGCGCTGCTCTCGGTCGAAACCAATCGCCCTGCCAGCGTCTTCACCATCCACAATCTAGCCTACCAGGGTCTGTTCGACCAAGAGACATTCCAGCGGCTTGGACTACCGAAGAGCTTCTGGTCCCCCGAAGGATTAGAGTTTTACTGGCAGCTCTCATTCATCAAGGGTGGCATTGCCTACGCCGACCGAGTCACCACCGTCAGCCCCACCTATTCCCAGGAGATCCAGACCCCGGAGTACGGTTACGGGCTGGAGGGGCTGCTGCAGCACCGCCGCCACCACTTCAGCGGCATTCTCAACGGCATCGACTACCACGCTTGGGATCCGGAAAATGACCCAGCCATTGCAGAGCCCTTCAGCGCCGACCATTTCACCCACAAGCGTCTCAACAAACTGGCACTGCAGCGGGAGTTAGGCCTGCCCGAAGACGAACATATCCAGCTGTTTGGCTATATCGGCCGACTGGTGGAACAGAAAGGTGTCGACCTGATCCTGCAGATACTGCCTGGCATCATCGACTCAGGCGCGCAGGTGGTGTTTCTCGGCAGCGGCAACCCGGATCTGGAACAGGCGCTGAAGAAGATCAGCAATAAATACCACAGCCGGGTAGGGGTCAGGATCGGTTACGACGAAGGGCTAGCGCATCGCATCGAGGCAGGCTGCGACTGTTTTCTAATGCCCTCCCGCTTCGAGCCCTGCGGCCTGAATCAGATCTACAGCCTACGCTACGGCACTGTGCCGATCGTACGCCGCACTGGCGGACTGGCCGACACGGTGGTCGACGTCAGCCCCGCCACCCTGGCCAACGGCACAGCCAACGGCTTCGTCTTCGACCAGGCGAACGGTTCCAGCCTGTGGCAGGCAGTGGAGCGGGCCATCGAGTTTTACCAACGCGGCGAGGTGGAGTGGTGCATCCTCGCCACCAGCGGCATGAAACAGGATCTCAGCTGGGAGAACAGCGCCGCCCACTATGTCGATCTCTATCGTCAGACATTGGTGCGCTAAAATTGTCTGCAGCCCCCTCTGCCCCCGGGCAACAAAAACCCCGAGGCTAAACAAGGCTACGGGGTCTGATTTCAAACCGTCTCTGAAGCTGGATCAGGCCGCCTGAATTGGGATCGCATCGCCGGTCCGCGTGATCCGGTTCTGCTCGTTCAGATAGACCAGGGTCGGCTTGAACTGCTCCAGCTCCTGCTCGTTCAGCCCGGCATAGGCGCAGATGATGACCCGATCGCCCGGATCCGCCTTGTGCGCCGCCGCACCATTCACCGAGATGATGCGGGAGCCGGCCTCGGCACGAATCGCGTAGGTGGTAAAGCGCTGCCCATTGGTCACATTGTAGATCTGGATCTGTTCGTACTCGCGGATGCCTGCCAGATCGAGCAGATCGCTGTCCACCGCACAGGACCCCTCGTAGTCGACCTCTGAATGGGTGACACAGGCACGGTGCAGTTTGCATTTGAGAACAGTCAACAACATCTATCGAGGCTCCGTTTCACTGAACCGGTAATTATTATCGATCTTGATCCGCCCATCAATCCCCGGATGGCGGCAAAGAGACCCGCAGATTATCGATCAGCCGCGCCCTGCCCAGATAGGCGGCAGCCAGTACCACCAACTCAGAGGTCCCGCGAGCCGCAGGCTGCAGGTCATCGGCCGAAAGGATCTCAACATAGTCGGGGCGAAAACCTGACGATTCAAGGCTTTTTTTCGCCTTCGACAGCAGTTCCGCCGGGTTTGGCTGGGCCGACTTCAAACCCTCAGCCACCATCTGCAGGGCCGCATAGAGTGCCGGTGCACGTTTGCGCTCATCCTCAGTCAGATAACCATTGCGCGAACTACGCGCCAGCCCGTCTGGCTCCCGACTGGTGGGCACGCCAACGATCTGCAGCGGCATCGCCAGATCCGCCACCATGCGGCGGATCACCATCAGTTGCTGGAAGTCTTTCTCACCAAACAGCGCCAGATCGGGCTGCACCATATTGAACAGCTTGCAGACCACCGTTGCGACACCAGCGAAGTGGCCGGGACGACTAGCGCCACACAGCATATCGGAGATCAATGGCACCTCGACGCGGGTCTGCGCCGCCTGGCCTGCCGGATAGATGGTCTCCACGCTGGGCAAAAACAACAGATCGACCCCAGCCGCCGCGAGCTTCTCCCAGTCAGCCGCCAGGGTGCGAGGGTAGCTCTCCAGATCCTCACCCGCAGCAAACTGCAGCGGGTTGACGAAAATACTGACAACACAACGTTCAGCGCGCTTTTGGGCCGCCTCCACTAACGCCATATGGCCCGCATGCAGATTACCCATGGTAGGCACAAAAGCGACCCGCTCACCGCCCGCTCGCCACTCACGCACCCGTTGGCGCAGCGCCTCGATACTCGCTGTCTGCTGCATCGCCAACCTCAGAAGGCCTGCTCAAGCGTGGGGAAACTGCCATCGCGTACCGCCGCCACATAGGCCTGAAAGGCGCCTTCGATACTGCCAGCGCCGCCAAGGAAGTCGCGCACAAAACTGGCCGGATTGGGATTCATGCCCAGCATGTCATAGACCACCAGTACCTGACCATCACAGCTGCTGCCGGCACCAATGCCGATCACCGGTATCTCGACCGTGGCGCTGACCTCGGCCCCCAAGCTGGCTGGCACACACTCCAGCACCAGCAGATCGGCCCCTGCCTCCTGCAGCTCGTAGGCCTCCTTCAAGATCCGCGCCGCGGCCGCATCATCACGCCCCTGCACTCGGTAGCCACCGAGCTTGTGCACCGACTGGGGCAGCAATCCCAGGTGAGCACAAACCGGAATACCCTGTTCCGTCATGCGCCGCACGCTCTCCAGCACCGGCCCGCCGCCCTCCAGCTTGACCATCTGTGCGCCGCCCTCTTGCATCAGCCGCGCCGCACTGCGCAGCGCCTGCTCCGACGAGGCGTAACTCATGAAGGG
Source organism: endosymbiont of Riftia pachyptila (vent Ph05) (assembly GCF_000224455.1). NCBI lineage: Bacteria > Pseudomonadati > Pseudomonadota > Gammaproteobacteria > endosymbiont of Riftia pachyptila. The sequence continues at coordinate 14,777 of NZ_AFOC01000080.1, read as the reverse complement.
CAGGTCGACGATCAGCAGCGGATTATGGCAAGCCCGGGCGACGTTGCGGGCATGGTAGACCATCTCGTCAAGACTGACCGGCAGGGTGGTCGACTGGCCCTGCACCACCATGCCCAGGGAATCCCCCACCAGCAACAGCTCGATCCCGGCCTGCTCCATCAGCCGGGCGAAGCTGGCGTCGTAGCAGGTCAGGCAGCTGATCTTGCGCCCATCGCGCTTCATCTCGCGCAGGCGCGTCACTGTAATCTTGTTCGACGACACTGGCGTGCTTCCCCTGAAAACAACAATTGCTTGGCAGCAATTCTATTGAGAGAGTCAATAATAGCAAGTGATTCAGCCCGATTCACCGCCCACAGCGGCCGCGCGCAGGATTCAGTTTACACCTGCCGAAACCCGCTCAGAGCTTCCACAGACCATCACTGGAAATACGTTGAAGCAACGCCTGCAATGATCCCGCTCCGGGGATTACCAGCCCAGCTGGGGCAATCTCAGCCAGCGGCAGCAGTACAAAAGCACGCTGTGTCATCTCAGGATGGGGGATCTGTAATCGATCCGTCTGCACCACCCGGTCAGCATAGAGCAACAGATCAAGATCGAGGGTGCGTGGTCCCCAGCGCTCGCCACCCCGCCTGCGCTGGTGCGCCGCTTCGATGGCCTGAGTCTGATCCAGCAGCACTTGCGGTGACAACGTTGTCCGCAACAGGGCGACAGCGTTGATGTAGTCGGGTTGGTCCGGCGGCCCCAACGGACGGCTGCGATAGAGGGATGAGTGGCTTGTCAGCGAACTGTCCGGCAGTCTATCGAGCTCATCAAATGCGCACCTGATCTGGGCCTCAGGGTCGGCTAGGTTGCTGCCGAGAGCGATGTAGACTGAGCGCGGGGCCGGCTCAGCCATCGACCGGCTTGTCCTCGCCGTCCGGTTTGCGCCGCCGCCGACGCCGGCGGCGGCGTTTCTGCTCGGTTGGTTCGGGTTGTGGACTCGCGTTTTCTTTCTGGAAATCGGTCCACCAGGCGGCTAGCTCCGAGTCTGTCTCCCCCGCCTCGGCACGCAGCAGCAGAAAGTCGTAGGCGGCACGGAATTTGGGGTGGGTAATCAGACGCTGGGGGCGTTTACCGGCGCGGTTCTCGAAACGCGGCTGTAATTGCCAAATGTCACGCATCGGGTAGCCGAAGCGCTTGGGGATCGAAACCGACTGATTTTGTGCCGACAATACCTCACGCCCCGCATCCTGCAGCGCCGGCACCGCCGCCAGCCCCTCCTCCATATACTGCCCGGCGAGTCGCCGCACCGGTTCCCACAGCAGCACTGCAAACAGAAACGCCGGAGTGACCGGCTTCTCCTCACGGATACGCTGGTCGGTATTGCTCAGCCCACGATTGACGAAGGTGATGGGGAAGTCATGCTCCTCGTGGGAGAGTGCCTCTTCGGTGGCGGGAAAGAGTCGACTAAAGAGACCGTAATGGCGCAGCTTTTCGAAGGTTTCGAGGGCCGAGCCACCGAGAAACAACTTCAGCACCTCTTCGTAGAGGCGCGCTGACGGCACCTCCTGCAACAGGCCGCTGAGAGGTTCGATGGGGGCCTCTGTCTGCTCCTCGATGAGGAATCCAAGCTTGCCGGCAAAACGCACCGCCCGCAACATGCGCACCGGATCCTCACGATAACGCTGTTCAGGATCGCCGAGCAGCCGCAATCGGCCCTCGCGCAGGTCCTGCATACCGTTTGCGTAGTCGAGCACGGAGAAGTCCTCGATATCGTAGTAGAGGGCGTTGATGGTGAAGTCGCGGCGCTGCGCATCCTCGTCGATGGTGCCGTAGACGTTATCGCGCAGGATCATGCCATTTTCCACCTGGCGCTGATCCTGCTGTTCACCATCCCCCATACTACGGAAGGTGGCGACCTCGATGATCTCCCGGCCGAAATGGACATGCGCGAGGCGGAAGCGGCGGCCGATCAGGCGGCAGTTGCGAAACACTTGCCGCACCTGCTCCGGGCGGGCATCGGTGGCCACATCGAAATCTTTTGGCTCGCGCCCCAACAGCAGGTCGCGCACCCCTCCGCCCACCAAGCAGGCCCGATAGCCGGCATTTTTCAGCCGATAGAGCACCTTGAGTGCGTTTTCACTGATGTTGGAGCGAGAGAGGTTGTGCTCAGGCCGGGCAATAACAACTGGTGTAACGATTTTCTCTGTCCTTGGTGATTGAATAAAAAAATGTGCTCAGGCCATTGTGCCTGGCAGCAAGGTCAGTATAATACCGGCTTTCTCGCGACGTTGCTCCCTTCGTCTAGCGGTTAGGACGCTGGCCTCTCACGCCGGTAACAGGGGTTCGATTCCCCTAGGGAGTACCATCTTCCCCCCCCATCCTCTCTAAGCGGACCATACACGCAAAAAAAGTAGGCGACACATACGCAATAAAAAAGGGCCTGTGACAAACACAGACCCTTGCAGGCGCTCATCCGCTCCGAATCAAAGATCCGCGGCGATCTTCTTCAGATACTCCGCAAAATCAGCGCCGATCTCAGAGTGTGCCAGGCCATATTCAACGGTCGCCTCCATGTACCCCTCTTTGCTGCCGCAGTCATAGCGCTTGCCCTTGACGCGATAGGCGCGCACCTTCTCATACTTCAGCAGTTCCGCAATCGCATCGGTCAGCTGGATCTCACCGCCGGCGCCACGCTTGGTCTTCTCCAGCAATTCGAAGATACGGGGGGTCAGGATATAGCGCCCGACCACTGCCAGATTGGAGGGTGCATCTTCCGGATTCGGCTTCTCCACGATCGAGGTAATGATCGCAGTCTCGCCGTCATCTTCCGCGATCTCGACGATACCGTACTTGTTGGTCTCCTCCGGCGGAACCTCTTCCACCAGGATCACACTGCACTGGTACTTTTCGTAGACCTCCGCCATCTGCGCCAATGCCCCCTTACCACCATCACCTTTGATCAGGTCATCCGCCAGGGTCACCGCAAAGGGTTCGTCGCCCACCACCGGCTTGGCGCAGAGCACAGCATGGCCCAGGCCGAGGGCCTCAGCCTGTCGCAGATAGATACATGAGACATTCGAAGGCAACACATTCTGCACGATCTTCAACAGTTTGTGTTTGCCAGCAGCTTCCAGCTCGCTCTCCAGCTCGTAGTTTTTATCAAAGTGATCGGGGATCGCGCGTTTCTGACGCCCAATGATGAAGACCAGGTTGTCCACGCCGGCCTCTTCTGCCTCTTCCGCTGCATACTGGATCAGCGGTTTGTCCACGATAGGCAACATCTCTTTGGGGTTGGCTTTGGTGGCGGGTATGAAACGGGTTCCCATCCCGGCTGCAGGAAAGACGGCTTTACGTATCTTTTTACTCATCCTCAGTCCTTGGTGTTTGGTGCTTTTCTTAGATAGTTCGGATGACGATCCGAAACCCGCCTGAGAGTATGATCGCCCCACAGGGGTGTCAATCAATCCAACTATTTGTCAGCCGATAATGTCGATTCGGTTACATCCGCATTGATCTGACGCAGCACCGCCAGCGGATCCGCCGCGGCGGTAATCGGTCGTCCGACCACCAGATAGCTGGAACCGGCAGCGATCGCCTCCCCCGGCGTCATCACCCGTCGCTGATCATCGGCAGCCGCATCCTTTGGTCTTACTCCTGGCGTCACCAGCAGGAAGTCGCCGCCCACTGCAGCGCGGATTGCTCCGGCCTCTCGCGGCGAGCAGACCACGCCATCCAGCCCAGCGCTTTTTGTCAGGTGGGCCAGACGGAACACATTTTCCGCCGGGGTGCCGTGGAAACCGACCTCGGCGATATCCTCCCTCGAAAGACTGGTCAGGATAGTCACCGCCACCAACTTCGGCCGCTGGGCATGGCGTTCCAGACGCTCCCTGGCCGTCTCCATCATGCGACGTCCGCCCGACGCATGCAGATTGATCATCCAGACACCCAGATCTGCTGCCGCATCACAGGCCGCAGCTACGGTATTCGGAATATCGTGGAACTTGAGGTCGAGAAAGACCGCAAACCCGCGCACCGAAAGGCTCTCGACAAAGCCGGGGCCCAGACGGGTGAACATCTCCTTGCCGACCTTAAGATGGCACAGAGAGGGCTCCAGCTGGTCCACCAGCTGCAACGCCTTCTGCTCCTCAGGAAAATCCAGGGCGACAATCACCCGCGAACCTGTCTCACTCATCACTGCTCCTCCCGCAAACCACATGCTTCAGGGCCGCTCAAGCGACCCCGCCGTTTTGGGCTGGCTTGATGCTACCCCAGCTCATGCAACTCGGACACTGCCAGTGGAGCTTCTTAGCGCTGAATCCACACTGCTCACACTGGTAGGCTGCCTGCCTCTCCAGCATCTGCTCTACTGCCTGCTTCAGGGTTGCCAGGGTTTCACCCACCGCCCCCGCCTGCCGCAGATTCAGGGTGACTAGCTTATCCAGCCCCTTGAGGTCGGGATGGGCCGCCAGATGCTTAAGGACAAACGCCTCGGCCGCCTGCTCCCCCTCTCTGTTCTGGATCAGATCGGTTAGCATCAGCATCAGCTCGCTGCCGGCATGGCGGCTGTAGAGCCCCTGCAGATAGTCGAGCAGCGACTCACCCTGCGGCAAGCGCTGGTAGCACTTCTGCAACATCGGCAGCACCTCCGGCAGATAGGCCGGCTCCTGCCCCTCGACTCGCTTGCAGCTCTTGATCACTGCCTTACAGTCACCGGCGTGCATCGCAATATCAGCCCGGATCAGCGTCACCCGCACGTTGCTTCTGTCTCGGGCGGCGGCCTTTTTCAGCTGCGCCAGCGCAACCCCCGGGTCGCTTTCGGCCAATGCCTGCAACGCCAGCTCACAATGAAAGTGGGAAATGCGGCTGGAGAGCCCCCGTTCGCCCGCCACCTTGAGTCGCTCGGCAGTCTCCAGGCAACGCTGCCAATCCTTCTCCTGCTGAAAGATCTCCAACAGATTGGATAGCGCCTGGCGCTTGTAGAAACGACTCTCGGCCAGCTCGCTGAAGAGGTTCTCCGCGCGATCGAAGAGCCCGGCCCGCATATAGTCCTGACCCAGCTCCAGCAACGCCTGGGCGCGCTGCTGCCCATGCAGGCTGGGACGAGCAATCAGATTCTGATGAATGCGTATCGCCCGCTCAACCTCACCGCGACGGCGAAACAGATTACCCAGGGCGAGGTGGGTCTCCACCGTCTCGCTATCCACCTCGACCATCTTCACCAGCAGGTCGATCGCCTTATCCGGCTGTTCGTTGAGCAGAAAGTTGAGGCCTTTGAGATACTGCGGCGACCATTCGCGAGCCGCTGTGCGCTCCTGCTTCGATACGCTTCGGCGCGCCGCCCACCAGCCTGACGCAGCAGCGACCGGAAGGAGTAACAACAACAACTCCAGCATGAGGGATTTTCCTTTAAGGAGCCTCTGAATGAATCATGAACGGCAGCCTTGCGGTCAAAATTCCCCGCTGCTGCGCTGGAAATCTAGGCAATAGACCAGCTATTAGCTGCGATTTCCGCCTTGCATCAGAAAACTTGGCCTCACAATTCTGCTCGCCCAGATTCATTCAGAGGCTCCTTAGCGATCCTGCAAAGGTAGCGAGCGGAGGTTTTTCACCTCCGCAATAGCCTCACGTTCACGCCGCCTGAGCTGAGCGTTCTCACGCTTGACGCCCAAGATCACGCCCATCCCGGAGAGGATACCCAGCAGCATACCGATACCCAAGGCGCCGACCATCACCAGCGAGAGCGGGAACTCACGGGCGCCAAAATAGAAGTTAAGCAACACCGGGTCGGCGTTCAGTGCAGCAAACGCTGCCGCCAAGATCATCAGCAGAAGGAACAGCAACAGTTTAATAATGCGCACCTGGGGCCCCCAATGTTTCCCGGACTGAGTGGGCTATTCTCTCGTAATTGTCTGCCGGTTGGAAATAGGCGTTGCGCTAATCTGGATCATTTAGACATGTTCATCCACCAATCCCCGCGATACAGGTTGAACCTGCTGCAGCGGCATGGCGTTTGCCGCCTGCCGATCATCGCCCCCCTGATCCGCCTCGGCACCCCCTCCCTTCTCCTGCTGATGATCGAAGGTGCGTGGATCGCGCTGCCCCACGTCCACATCCGCCAGATTAATATTGGCCTCACCCAGCATCTCCCGCAGCCGTGGTAGCGCCGCCTCGATCGCATCCCGGGTGGCGGCATGTTGCGCAACAAAGCTAACGCTGGCCTGATCGTTGTGCAGCGACACGCGAATCTCCAGTGGCCCCAGGTGGGGGGGACTGAGGCGCACCTCCGCCTGCTGGATGTTACGCCCGATCATCCATTGCAGACGATCCCCCAGCGACTGATTCCACTCTGGCTGTCCGACTGGCATATCGAGTCGCAGACCCATCGCTGGTAGTGAACGCGTCGCAGACGCATTTGACTGGACGCCCGCCAGCCCCCCACTCAGCAGCGAATCGACCAGCCGCGATTCGCCAACAGCAGCGGCCGACTCATCCTGACCAGCCAGGGCAGACGTCATCTGCAATCGCCCTGCACCATCCAGCAGGCGATCAAACTGCACCTGCTGCTGCGCCGCCATATCGGTCGCTCCCGGCATCAACAGCTGCTCCATTCTGGGCAGTCCCCCTGCCACTGGCGGCAAGGCCTTGCCGCCAGTGGCAGGCAGATGCGGCAAACCGGCGCCATCCGGGAGGGCAGCAGCAAGCTGCATCCCGGCGAACTCAAGAAACTTCATGAAATCGGATGCCTGTTCAGCATCAACCACCAGTTCGCTAGCCCCTTCCATCCCGGGCCCCTCCAGGGTGGCAGTTTCGCTGTGAATCTCGGCAGTGGCTGAGGCCGGGCCAGAGGATGCGGTAGGCAGCGTAGCGAGTGGGTTCATGATCTTGCCTCGAGTTAGGGTGCTGGGTTCACCTCCTGCAATGCAGGAAGTGGACCAAACCTGTCGAGGCTAAGCGGGAGAAGTGATCGCGCCAGAACGACTCTGCACAGCGCAGAGGGCTATTTCAGCTCGAGCACATCCTGCATATCGAACAGACCGACTTGCCGCACTGCAATCCAGCCCGCCGCCCTGACCGCCCCTTTGGCGAAGGTCATGCGGCTGGAGGCCTTGTGTACGATCTCGACCCGTTCACCCTCAGTGGCGAACCAGACCGAGTGCTCACCCACCACATCGCCGGCGCGGATGGTCTCGAAGCCGATGGTCTTGGCATCCCGTGCACCAGTGTGGCCTTCCCGGCCGTAGACCGCACACTCCTTGAGATCGCGCCCAAGCGCCTCAGCCACCACTTCGCCCATACGCAGCGCAGTGCCGGAGGGGGCGTCCACCTTGTGACGGTGGTGAGCCTCGATGATCTCGATATCGGCATCCTCTCCCATCACCCGGGCGGCGACCTTCAGCAAGTTGAGACAGAGGTTCACGCCAACGCTCATGTTGGGGGCGAAGACGATGCCGATCTCCTCTGCCGCCTTCTGCAGCCGCTGTTTTTCCGTATCGCTCAGCCCGGTGGTGCCGATCACCATCGCCTTGCGATTGGCCTGACAAAGCTCCAGATGGGCCATCGTGGCGGCGGGTGAGGTGAAGTCGATCAACACATCAAAATCGCCAAGTACCTCATCCAGTGACGCTGTGATACGGACATCCTGCCGGCCGATCCCCGCCAGCTCACCCACATCCATGTCGATAAAAGCGCTCTCCGGGTGTTCCGTGGCGGCACCCAGCACAAGCCCTTCCGCCTCGCTGACCGCCTGCACCAGCGCCCGGCCCATCCGACCTGCGGCACCCACAACAGCTATACGTTTCATCAATTCGCCTCTATCACTCTGCCAGCCTCGAGCACGAGACCCTACAGTTAAAATCACGATTCACCATAAGCGGCAGCACGCTCACGAAGATGGTGTTGATCACTCAAGTCTGTGCGTTTTTGTCTGCCTTGATGGAGCGGCAGCCTCAGAACTTCATGCCTTCAAAGAACTTCTTCACCCCATCGAGCCAGCTGCTCGACTGCGGGCTATGGCGGCTGCCGCCCTTCTTCATCGAGGTCTCGAGTTTACGCAGCAACTCCTTCTGCTCATCGGTGAGATGAACCGGCGTCTCCACCAGCACCCGACAGAGAAGATCGCCCACCGGACCGCCGCGCACCGGCTTCACGCCCTTGCCACGCATGCGGAACATCTTACCCGTCTGGGTGCCCGCCGGGATCTTCAGCAACACCTTACCGTCCAGAGTCGGCACCTCCAGCTCACCACCCAGCGCGGCGGTGACAAAGCTGATCGGCACCTCACAGAACAGGGTGTTGTCCTCACGACTGAAGATATTGTGCGGCTTCACCGTCACCTGCACATAAAGATCGCCGGACGGACCGCCGTTTTCCCCCGCCTCACCCTCGCCGGAGAGACGAATGCGATCGCCGGTATCGACACCGGCCGGCACCTTCACCGAGAGGGTCTTGTGCTGCTGCACCCGCCCTTGGCCATGGCAGCTGCCACAGGGGTCGCTGATGATGCTGCCCTTGCCGTGGCAACGCGGACAGGTCTGCTGCACTGAGAAGAAGCCTTGCTGCATGCGCACCTGCCCGTGGCCACCGCACGTATCGCAGGTCTTCGGGCTTGCTGCCCTTCTTAGCACCGGAACCGCCGCAACTGTCGCACTGCACGAAGGTCGGCACACGAATCTTCACCGTGGTACCGGCAACTGCCTCCTCCAGGGTGAGCTTCAGGTTGTAGCGCAGGTCGGCGCCGCGCTGCACTCGCGGACCACCGCCCGCGCCGCCCCGGGCGCCGCCAAAGATGTCGCCAAAGACATCGCCGAAGATGTCACTGAAATTGGCGCTACCACCACCAAAACCGGGCCCACCGCCCATAGAGGGATCAACGCCCGCATGGCCAAACTGGTCGTAGGCGGCGCGCTTCTGCGCATCGGAGAGGATCTCGTAGGCCACCTTGGCCTCCTTGAACTTCTGCTCCGCGTCCGTCGCCTTGTCACCGGTATTGCGGTCGGGATGGTACTTCATGGCGAGCCGTCGGTAGGCCTTCTTGATCTCGGCCTCGCTGGCGTTCTTATTGACGCCCAGTACTTCATAGTAGTCGCGTTTTGACATGTGCTGTCAGCCTGGCTGTGACTAAATTTCTTTCGGCGCAGAGAGCGCAAAGGCGCGCAGAGATCGCAGAGAATTAATTCATTCCATTGTGTCGGGTGCCTTCCCACGATATGAAAACACTCACATCACAATGAAATTCTTTGCGTACTCTGTGCTCCTCCGCGATCTCCGCGTCCTTAAAACATCAAAACCGTGCACCGGCCCCAAGGCCGATGCACGGTCCAAACTCAAGGCGTTGCCGCCTTATTTCTTGTCGTCCTTAACCTCTTCGAACTCGGCATCGACCACATCATCGCCACCGGCCTGGCTACCGGCATCGGCACCTGCGTCAGCCGCGCCCGCACCAGCAGCAGCACCTGCCGCCGCGCCGGCCTCACCACTCTGCTGGGCGTAGAGCCGTTCCATCATCTTGCCGGAGGCGTCGGTCAGGGCCTTGGTCTTGGCCTCGATGGCGGCCTTATCGTCGCCCTTGATCACCGCTTCCAGATCTTTGATGGCGGCCTCGATGGTCTCCTTCTCGTTGCCTTCCATCTTCTCGTCGCCGAGGTCATCCATCGCCTTCTTCACCGCGTGGATCATATTGTCAGCCTGGTTGCGGCTCCCTGCCAGTTCCTGGAACTGTTTGTCCTCCTCGGCGTGGGCCTCGGCATCCTTCACCATGCGTTCGACCTCATCATCGCTGAGACCGGAAGAGGCCTTGATCACGATCGACTGCTCCTTGCCGGTGGCCTTGTCCTTGGCGGACACATTCAGGATGCCGTTCGCATCGATGTCGAAGCTGACCTCGATCTGCGGCATGCCGCGCGGTGCTGGCGGGATATCGGTCAGATCGAAACGACCCAAGGACTTGTTGGCCGCCGCCTGCTCACGCTCGCCCTGCAGCACATGCACGGTGACTGCAGTCTGGTTATCGTCTGCGGTGGAGAAGGTCTGGCTGGCGCTGGTCGGGATGGTAGTGTTCTTCTCGATCAGCTTGGTCATCACGCCGCCCAGGGTCTCGATACCCAGTGACAGCGGGGTGACGTCGAGCAGCAGCACGTCCTTGACGTCGCCGCCCAGCACACCGCCCTGGATGGCAGCACCGATGGCAACCGCCTCGTCGGGGTTGACGTCGCGGCGGGGCTCTTTGCCGAAGAAGGCCTGCACCTGCTCCTGCACCTTGGGCATACGACTCTGACCACCGACCAGAATCACCTCGTCGATATCGGAGGTGGAGATACCGGCATCCTTCAGCGCCACCTTGCAGGGCTCGATGGTGCGAGTCACCAGATCGTCCACCAGCGCCTCCAGCTTGGCGCGAGTCAGTTTGATATTGAGGTGTTTGGGGCCGGTCTGGTCAGCGGTGATGTAGGGCAGATTGATGTCGGTCTGCTGGCTGCCAGAGAGCTCGACCTTGGCCTTCTCTGCAGCCTCTTTCAGGCGCTGCAGGGCCAGCGGGTCGTTGCGCAGATCGAAACCCTGCTCCTTTTTGAACTCTTCGACCAGGAAGTCGATGATGCGCATGTCGAAGTCTTCACCACCGAGGAAGGTATCACCGTTGGTGGAGAGCACCTCAAACTGGTGCTCGCCGTCGATCTCAGCGATCTCGATGATCGAGATGTCGAAGGTACCGCCACCCAGGTCGTAGACCGCCAGAGTCTGGTCGCCACGCTTCTTGTCCATGCCGTAGGCCAGGGCCGCGGCGGTGGGCTCGTTGATGATGCGCTTGACATCGAGGCCGGCGATGCGACCGGCGTCCTTGGTCGCCTGACGCTGGGAGTCGTTGAAGTAAGCCGGCACGGTGATGACCGCCTCGGTCACCTCTTCACCGAGGTAGTCTTCGGCGGTCTTCTTCATCTTCTGCAGAATCTTGGCGGAGATCTCCGGCGGTGCCATCTTCTTGCCGTTAACCTCGACCCAAGCGTCGCCGTTGTCGGCCTTGACGATTTTGTAGGGCACCATGTCCACGTCGCGCTGCACCACCTTGTCCTGAAACATGCGGCCGATCAGGCGCTTGATCGCAAACAGGGTGTGGTGGGGATTGGTGACGGCCTGGCGCTTGGCGCTCTGGCCGACCAGGATCTCACCGTCGTTGGCATAGGCGATGATGGAGGGGGTGGTGCGGTCGCCCTCGCTATTTTCGATGACCTTGGTGGTGTCGCCTTCCATCACAGCCACGCAGGAGTTGGTGGTACCGAGGTCGATGCCGATGATCTTACCCATGATTCAAACTCTCCAAAAATAGCTAATAATTCGTAATCTTTTGACTGCCCCTAAACTGGGGTCAATCTATAAAACTTCAAGCCTGCTCATCGACCGGCGCACTTGGCGCCCGCGACACTATTACCATCGCCGGGCGAAGCAGCCGGCCATTCAGGCTGTAACCCTTCTGCACCACCGCCACCACGGTGTTCGGCTCCATATCGTCGCGCTCCTGCATCGACATCGCCTGGTGAAACTCCGGATTAAAGGCCTCGCCCTCGGGGTCGATCTGCTCGACCTGGTTTTTGCTCATCACATCGTTCAGCAGTTTCAGGGTCAGTTCAGTACCCTCACGCAGCCTGGCCACATCGACGTTCTCATCCTGGGCGGCTTGGTGGCCCAGTTCGAGGCTGTCCCAGACTTGCAGTAGATCCTGGGTGAAACGATCCAGCGCGAATTTGTGGGCGTTCTCCAGATCCCGTTCGTGGCGTTTGCGCAAGTTCTCGATCTCGGCACGGGCGCGCACCAGCGCATCCCAGTGCTCATCTGCCTTGCTGCGAGCATCCTCCAGCAGGCGCACCAGATCCTTTTCGGCAACCACCTCAACCGACTCTGCATCAACCACTTCGGCCTCGTTCTCCGGGGCCGCCATCTCTTCAGCCTGCTCGGCGGACTGCTCTGACTGCTGCTTCTCTTCCACTGTTTCCAAGCCTCAAATTTTCAGTTTTAAATAGTGCGATTACGGCCAGATGGGGTCGCTTATTTATTTTTCAAGGCGGCACCGAGAATCTTTGCGGTGACATCGACAATGGGAATGACACGCTCATAGTTCATCCGCGTTGGGCCAATCACACCCAACATGCCAACCACCTGGTCGTCCACCCGGTAGGGGGCGGTCACCACTGAGCAACCATTGAGCAGCTGGTAGCCCGACTCTTCGCCGATAAAGATCTGCACCCCGTCGGCGTGCAGAAACTGGTCGAGCAGATGCAGAATCTCGCGCTTCTCGGTGAAGGCGTCGAACAGACCGCGCAGTTGCTGCAGGCTGGCCAGATCCTCGAACTCCATCAGATTAGTCTGACCTGCGATCAGGCAGTCCTCCTTCGCCTCGCTGGTATCGACCACCTCACCCGCCATCTCCAGCGCCTGCGCCATGGAGTGATCCAGATGCTCGCGGGCACTGTTCAACTGCTGCAGCACGCTGCTGCGCACCGCGGCCATCTCCTGCCCGGAGAAGGAGTGGTTCAAAAAATTGGCGGCCTGGTCCAGCTCGGCCCGGGTGAAATCCCGGTGGGTGTTAAGGATACGATTGTTGACCTCACCATCCGCAGTCACCAGGATCGCCAGCACCCGTCGTTCCGACAGGGGCAGAAATTCGATCTGGCGAAACTCCGTGTGTTTGCGGCGCGGCACTGTCACCACGCCTGCCATATGGGTGACCCCGGAGAGCATCTGCGAGGCGGAGGCCAGCAGCCCGCTCATATCTGTCGCCTGCGTCAGCTGCAGCTGCTCGCGCAGGTTCTCCACCTCGCGCGTCTTCAGGCGCTTTACGGTAAGCAGAGAGTCGAGAAACATGCGAAAGCCAGTGGTGGTCGGCACCCGTCCCGCCGAGGTGTGGGGCGAGGTGATCAGCCCCAAATCCTCCAGGTCGGCCATCACATTTCGGATGGTGGCGGGGCTCAGGTCCATCCCCACCTCTTTCGCCAGGGTACGCGAGCCCACCGGCTGACCCTCACGGATGTAGTGTTCGATCAGCACCTTGAGAAAGTGCTGCGCCCGCTCACTCACGCCGTTCTCTGCAATCGCCCGCTTAGCCGCCAAAGCACTCCTCCGTCCAACCGACCTGTTAGCACTCAGGCACAACGAGTGCCAAAGCCGGAAGAAGCTAACAAGCTACTTTTTGCGAGTCAAGGAATGAGCAACCATAAACGCCCGAGCGACCACTCCCGCTGGAAGTTTCAGAACCAAAATTCGGGCGCTTTATTTGCAACAGACAGCGTGTTAAGTTTCCCGACAGTTTCGGTGGCTAAGAAAGCCGTTCCTGCCACCATCGCTTAGCAGATTGCGACCCCATGAGTGCACCTTTCCAGCGCATCGGCCTGATCGGCAAACACGGCGATCCCACCGTTAAAAGGACGATTCGTCGGCTTTACGAGTTTCTTGTTGCTCGCAAGATCGACGTGCTGCTGGAGAACGGCACCTGCCGTCTGCTCGACGACGCACCGGTCTCCAGCGTGCCGGAGATCGACCTGCCCTGCAACAGCGATCTGGTAATCGTGGTCGGCGGCGACGGCACCCTGCTGCACGCCGCCCGCGAACTGGCCGACCAGGACATCCCACTGCTCGGCATCAACCGCGGCCGGCTTGGCTTTCTCGCCGATGTCACCCCCAACGAGATGCTCCCGCGGCTGGAAGAGATCCTTGCCGGCGAGTACGAAGAGGAGCAACGTTTTCTGCTCTCTGCAAGCATCGGCGACGAGCCCGGCAACGACCATTTCCGCGCCTTCAACGATGTGGTGCTGCACAAGTGGAACACACCACGGATGATTGAGTTCGAGACCTATATCGACGGCAAGCTGGTCAACGATCAGCGCTCCGACGGCCTGATCGTCTCCACCCCCACCGGCTCCACCGCCTACGCCCTCTCCGGCGGCGGCCCGCTGCTCTACCCGACCCTCGACGCCCTGCTGCTGGTACCGATCTGCCCCCACACCCTGAGCAACCGGCCGATCGTGGTGGATGGCAACAGCCGCATCGAGATCCACCTTGCCCCCGGCCATGCGGAGCATGTGCAGGTCACCTGCGACGGCCAGACCCACCTGCCGGTCATCGAGGGCGAGGCAGTACAGATCCGCAAGGACAAACACCACGTGCGCCTGATCCACCCACGTGGCCACGACCACTTCAGCCTGCTGCGAGCCAAACTCGGCTGGAGCGAACACCCGACACACGACTGATGCTTATTCAGATACACATCAAAGACTTGGCCATCGTCTCCAGCCTGGAGTTGCAACTACAACCCGGCCTCACCGCCATGACCGGCGAGACCGGCGCCGGCAAATCGATCCTCATCGACGCCCTCGGTATGGCACTGGGCGAACGCAGCGACGCCGGCATGGTGCGCGCCGGCTGCGAACGGGCCGAGGTGAGCGCCCTGTTTGACATCTCCCAACTACCTCAGGTGCACAGTTGGCTGCAAGAGCAGAGCCTGGAGGATGGCGACGACTGCCTGGTGCGCCGGGTGGTCTCCGCCGAGGGACGCTCCCGCGCCTACATCAACGGCCACCCCTCCCCGCTCAGCCAGCTGCGTAGCCTCGGCGGCCTGCTGGTGGAGATCCACGGCCAGCACGCCCATCAGCTGCTACTGCAGAACAACCACCAGCGCACACTGCTCGACGGCTACGGCCAGCACCAGGAAGAGTCATTGCAGGTGGCCGCCCACTTCAACAGCTATCGCAAGCTGCGTGACGAACTGGCCAAACGCAAGAGCGAAGAGAGCGAACGCAGCTCGCGTCTCG
>NZ_AFOC01000081.1:0-16997 GCF_000224455.1 endosymbiont of Riftia pachyptila (vent Ph05) | reverse complement strand
ATCATCAGGGAAGGGGAGTATTTTGAGTTATGGACACAGGCCAGCACAGAATTATGCCCAACAATGGGCTGCAGTGGACGTCAAAAAGCTCCGCTCGTTCCTCGCTCCACTTTTTGTCGCCACTAAGCCCAAATGTTATGCTTACAAACATCTCTCTTGCGCCGCAAAGAGCGATGTTGATCTTTCAAGCGGCAATTAAAAAATAGGAGTATCGTCTTGAAACGGACAATTGTTTTCGTTTGCGCAATGGTGGCATCTGGCAGTGTGTTTTCTGAGGGTAAATCACATTGGGGATATTCAGGCCATGAAGGGCCGAATCATTGGGCATCTTTGAGTGCTGACAATTTTGCTTGTTCTGGGAAAAACCAGTCACCGATCAATTTGTCTGGTTTTATTGAATCTGAACTTATACCTATTGCATTTAATTATAGTAATGGTGGCTATGAAATCCTAAATAACGGTCATACTGTTCAGGTTAATTATAAAAAAGGCAGCAGTATTAAAATCGACGGAACCACATTTAATTTATTACAGTTCCATTTTCACGCGCCTAGTGAAAACCATATCAACGGGCATTCCTATCCTTTGGAAGCACATCTTGTTCACGCAGACAATAACGGGAATTTGGCTGTCGTCGCAGTCATGTTTAAAGAAGGTGCGGCAAACAAAGGTTTAACAAAAGCTTGGGCAATGATGCCAAAATATGAAGGAGATAAGCATTTATTGTCCGCAATGGTCCCTGTCGATGATATTCTGCCGAAAGAACGTGATTACTATCGGTTTAACGGCTCTTTGACTACTCCACCATGCTCTGAAGGTGTGCGTTGGCTGGTAATGAAACAAGAAGTCACTGCATCAGAAGAACAAATCAATGCATTCAAGCATGTGCTGCATGAACCAAATAATAGGCCATTGCAAGCCATCAATGCCCGGGCCATACTAAAATAAATTGCATAACAATCACATGCACTCGGACAGCTAAAAGTGTCGCACGGTTTGTGCATTCCGCTACGCTTCATTTTGCACAAAACGTCGCCACTTTCGGCTGCCGGTGATGTGAGTCGTTAGCTGTACTGATACAAGAAGGCATAAATGAGTAACTTAAAAGAATCTGGTTATAAAGTACTGGCAATAGTTGAAGATATAGGTTTATTAATTATTGCTTTATCAACAGTAATTGCTATTGGTTTTGAAGTTATACAAATGTTTGAAGCCATGAAAGTGACACTGGCAGATCTTTTGTTACTTTTTATATATCTTGAAGTTTTAACAATGATTGGTATATACCTTAAAACAGGACAGCTACCTGTCCGTGTTCCACTTTATATTGCTATAGTAGCGATAGCACGATATGTGATTCTTGACATGAAGAACCTTGATACACTAAGAATGCTTGGTCTCGCAGGTGCTGTACTCCTTATTTCTATATCTATATTAGCTATTAGATATGGTCATAATAAGTTTCCATATAATGATAAAAAAGACAGCTAACAATCACATAAACGCTGACCACATTTTCTTACGGCCTAAACAAATAGCTCGTAAGAAAATGTGGCAGGTTATGTAGGCGTTATATGTAGAAAGAAAGCACGAGGGGAATTTTGCGGTTGAAAACACTAAATCATCTGTTTGACAACAATTTGGCATGGGCAACATCAATCAAAGAGAAAGATCCAGAGTTTTTCACGCGCTTATCAAAGCAGCAGGCCCCCGAGTACCTGTGGATTGGCTGTTCAGATAGTCGAGTCCCAGCCAATCAAATAACAGGTTTACAACCTGGCGAGGTATTTGTTCATCGTAATATTGCAAATGTTGTCGTTCATACAGATTTAAATTGTCTGTCCGTAATACAGTTTGCTGTTGAGGTGCTAAAGGTCAAGCATATTATTATTTGCGGCCACTATGGGTGTGGTGGTGTAAAGGCGGCGCTGGAAAATCACGAGCATGGACTTATCGATAATTGGTTGCGTCATATTAAGGATGTCATACGCTTCAATTCTGGACAATTTGATGGGCTTGAGCATAACGAGAAGTTAGATTTGCTCTGTGAGCTCAATGTAAGAGAGCAAGTTACAAACATTTGTAATACAACTATTGTCCAGAATGCATGGAAACAAGGAAAAGAGCTTTCTATTCATGGTTGGATTTACAGTATTGAAAATGGGATTCTTAAAGATTTAAGTGCCTGCGTTACATCAAAAGACGTATAAGTTTGCATATAACAAGCGACTGTGGTCCAAATTCAACCTATTAATCCATATTTTCATTCCATTTCTGTTGGTCCCGGACCATGGCGTTGAGGATAACGATCAGCTTTCGGATGCAGGCCGTGATGGCGACCTTTTTATGCTTGCCTTGGGCAACCAGGCGGTTATAAAAACGCCGTAGAATGGGATTACACTGAATCGAGGACAGGACGCCCATGTAGAGCACAGTTCGCACACTGGCTCTGCCACCGCGGATACGACGCTTGCCACGCAAACGCCCGCTGTCACGGTTGAAAGGGGCAACGCCAGTCAAGGCAGCTATCTGCTTTGGCTTGAGTCTACCCAGCTCTGGCAGGTCAGCGAGCAGGGTATACAGAGTGGTTGGCCCCACCCCTGGCACAGAAAGCAGAATCTCTCGGGTCTTGGCCCACTCAGGCGCCGCCCTGACAGCGGCTTCGAGCGTGGCATCGATTTTTTCGATCTGCCGGTTGAGGTGCTGAAGATGGCGGTGGATATCAGGCAACAGGGCTTTCGGCATGATGGTGAGGCGATTCTTCTCCATCGTGGCCATCGCGACCAGTTGCCGGCGCCGCACCAGCAAATCCTTGATCTCACGACTCTTTGTGTCGACCAGTTGTCGCACAGGCGGTTTTACGATGGCGTCGAAGTCAGCGATAAGGCGAGCATCGAACGCATCGGTCTTGGCCAACAGGCCGATCGCACCGGCATAGCGTCGGACCTGAAGTGGATTGGCGACAACGACAGGCAAGCCGACCGTGCTCGCTGCTTCGACAAAGTGGCGCTCGTAGCGTCCCGTCGCTTCGATGACGCCCGCTCGATCACATCTGATTGCAGCGTTTGAGCGAGACGCTTCGCGCCTTGGGGTGTATTGGGCAAGCTGAAAGCCGTGTCCAGTTTGCGCACATAGACATCGAGCCGGTCTTTACCGACGTCAATACCGACATTGATACCCGAGAGATTGGCTGTGGTCATGGTAGAAACACCTCCGCCTTGCTAAATTCGGGCTATGGGCCCATTCGACTGTTCGAGTTATCGATCGAATCGGAGTCGCGCCACACGCTTGTTAACTGTCTCGGCGAGGCCATCATCGGGCTAGGACTCCGATAACCTGCGGCTACAGGTTATGGGCCTAGTCTAACTCGCTTATAGGGATGTGTTTTAACCATACAAGGTGCATCCAGCGGATTTCCAAAAGCGTCACTTATTTTGCTTACGCAAAAGCGTGCTACTTTTGGCAGTCGCTGATGCACGACGCTAGGTGGCACAAATGGATTCATCGACAGTCTTCCTGCTAGCGGCCGATACAATCCTGCTGCTCCACATGCTAATCGTCGCCTTTATTGTGATTGGTTTGGTTCTTATATTCATCGGTAAGGCTCGTGCATGGTCTTGGATCCGCAATCCTTGGTTTAGGTTAATGCATCTTGTAGTGATTGGTGTGGTCGTCATTCAGTCGTGGCTTGGCGTTATATGTCCGCTCACTACAATTGAAATGGCGCTACGTTCACGGGGCAGCGATACCATATATTCCAGTTCCTTCATGTCATACTGGATAGAAAATATTTTGTACTATCAAGCGCCACCATGGGTCTTTGCCATATGTTATATGATATTCGGTGCTGTAGCCTGTGCTAGTTGGTTTTGGATCCGTCCGCGAGGTTTTACTAAATCTACAAGCCACCATGCCACCTAACAAATCGTTAAATCAGATAGGTGTAAAAACGCGCCTCCTGGTTAACTCAACTGTTAGACGACATTAACAATAAGTTGAAAGAGATAGGTGGATGGCAAATATGAAGCCAGTTAATTCCCTAATAAATGGCCGGTTCGCCTTCTTTCAGGAATTTCTGAAACATCCTCTTCAGGTTGGGTCGATCATTCCCAGCTCTCGTTTCCTTGAGCGGCGTATTTTGGAGGCCGCCGCGATCACTTCAGCTAAGACTATCGTAGAGCTGGGTTCCGGCACAGGAGGTACAACTCGAGCGATACTGCGCGCGATGCCGCAGCATGCCAAGCTCTTGAGCATAGAAATTAACTCGCATTTCCACACCTTGGTTAGCAGCATTGAGGACGACCGACTCATTGCACACTTGGGTAACGCGTGCGGGCTGAAGGAAATCATTTCGAAGTATGGACTAGGTGCTCCGGAGGCCGTAATTTCTGGTATTCCCTTTTCCACTATGAACCATAGTGAAGGATCTCAAGTTATCGAGGCGATTTCATCTCTGCTCGCCCCAAACGGACGCTTCGTGGCGTATCAGGTAAGCAAGCGTGTCGCCTCCCTGTGTCGGCCCTTTTTAGGATCAGAGCAGATTATGGTGGAACTTCTCAACATCCCGCCAATGCGTGTCTACAAGTGGGAGAAGAGCAGTACCTAACACCTAAAATCAACACGGACGCAAATTTTTCGGGCTCAATTTGCACCGGTTATTTGCTACGTTGAGGCTGTCGGAAAACCCCTACAAATGTAGAATACGAGCATACTAAGTCAAACTGGGAGAAAGGGAGAATGGCTCGTTACAAGGACTACAATTATGATCAAATGAAAATGATCCCGGTCTCCTTTGAGCGTCAGATCCTGCCGGGCAGTTTTGAATATTCCCTCGCTTACCTGATCGATAATGAACTGGATTTATCCGCTTTCGATCAATACTACTGCAATGATGAAAACGGTCGCCCGGCCTATGATCCAAGGGTGCTGTTGAAGATCATCATTCTGGCCTATTCCAAAGGGATTACCAGCAGCCGCCGGATCGAACGGCTGTGCCGTGAGAACATCATCTTCATGGCGCTGTCGGCGGACCTGCAACCCGATCACAGTACACTGGCAGATTTTGTCTCACGTTCCCCCGAGGCCGTTGCTGATCTGTTCAGTCAGATTGTCCTGATGTGTGATCAGCTGGGACTGATCGGCAAAGAGATGTTCGCCATAGATGGCTGCAAACTACCCTCCAATGCCTCAAAGGAGTGGAGCGGCACCCATACGGAGTTAAAGAAAAAGCGGCAGAAAATCGATCGTGCGGTAAGGCGCATGCTGCAACGCCATCGTGAGCAGGACAGCGCAGAGCAATCCCCCGGCATCCAGAGGCATGATGAAGCCGAACAGATCAAGAAACTGCGCGCCGTCTCGCGCAAGATCAAACGCTTTCTGGATACCGAGCCGGAGCGCACAGGGGTGAGTGGACGGGAGGTCAAAAGCAATATAACCGACAACGAAAGCGCCAAGATTAAGACCAGCCATGGCGTGATACAGGGCTACACCGGAGTGGCAGCGGTCGACAGCAAAAACCAGGTTGTCATATACGCCGAAGCGTTTTGGCAGGGCCAGGAGCATGGACTGCTTAAACCTGTTATCGAAGGCATCAGAGATACCTTCAATGACAGCAAATCGAAAAGCACCCTGAAAAAGACAAAAATCACTGCCGACTCCGGCTACCATAACCGCGAGATGCTCGAATACCTCGAAGCCGAAGGCGTCGATGCCTATATCGCCGATACGGGCTTCCGCTCACGCGATCCGCGCTTCAAGGATCATAAGGAACCCAGGGAGAGAAACAGACGCAAGGATAAAGAACGCTTTACGCGGAGTGAATTCATCATTGATCGAAAAAAGCGGACCTGCCGCTGCCCTGCGGGACATGCCCTGTGGCTCAAGGCGAAGCGGGCCCGCATAGGTCATCATCTGTTCATGCAGTTTCAGGCCTATGAAAAGGACTGTAATAATTGCGGACTGAGGAAGCGCTGCCTCAGAAATGAACAACAGCACACCCCGCGACAGATCAATGTTGCACTAGACATTACCCAGGAGCAGAAGGCGGGAGTTATCGAACGGATGAAGCGCAAGATTGACAGCCCAGAGGGACGACATATCTACAGTCAGCGGTTGGGTACTGTAGAACCGGTGTTTGGTCACATCACCGATGCCGTTGGCATCAAGCGATTCAGTCTCCGAAGCAAGCGCAAGGTGGATGGGCAGTGGAAATTGATGATGATGTTACATAACATCCTGAAGATTCACCGATATGGATGGGAATGGGCGTAAACCGAAGGACAGAGTGCGAGATTAATCTGCTCAGAGACAGAATTACGGACTAATCAAAAAAACAATGAATGAGCGCTGTCAGAAATAATCTGAACAAAAGAGTGTTTGTCTGAATTTGGTTTTTCGACAGGCTCGTTAGATTTGGAAGAGATGAAAAAACATACAAAAGCTATCACTGGTGCAGCATTTACATTAATTATGTCTTTTGCATGTTCTGTTATGTCAAATCAAAACAACAAAGAAATGGATAACAAACATAGGCATCAAACTTCAGCCGGCTTTCAAAATTATCCCCCTGTGCAAACAGCCGCACCTAAAGGCACTTTTTTTTATCTGCGTAGATTTTGGGATTCAGTTTTTCTCCCAGATGTCCCAGATGGGCATGTGCTACCTGAATTTGAAGCTTTGCAACTTCTAAATTCTGTTGAAGGCGACCGAGTAACCTGGTTAGGCCAAGCGAGTTTTCTTATTAGAATTGCAGGAAAAACAATCCTGACAGATCCTTTTTTAACGGATTTTGCTAGTCCCATTTCTTGGGCTGGCCCCAGGCGGTTTGTACCGCCTGGGATCCCTTTAGATAAACTTCCATCTATAGATATTGTGATTGTTTCACATAACCATTACGACCATTTAGATGATGAAACCGTTAACTCCTTAGCAAATAAAGATGCAATTCAAGTAGTGGTACCCTTTGGTCTAAAATCGTTTTTTACTGAGAGAGGGTATATAAACGTAACAGAATTAGACTGGAACGATCAGATATCCATTGGCAACATAAAGTTAATTGCTTTACCTGCTGTTCACGATTCCGCGCGAAGTACAGACGATCAAAACAAAACATTATGGGCATCATGGGTAATACTAGGCCCTAAAAATAAAATTTACTTTATTGGTGATACCGGATATTCAAATACTATTTTCAAACAGATTGGCAGCCGATATGGCCCATTTGATTATGCAATTATACCAATAAGCGCTTATGAACCAAGGAAATTGATGTGGATGTCACATGTTACTCCTGAAGAAGCAGTTACAGTGGGGAAGGAAGTTGGCGCAAATACCTTAATAGCATCACATTGGGGGACTATTAATTTATCTGATGAACCGCCGTGGGAACCACCAAGGCGTTTTAGCAGAGCAGGATTGTATAATGGATTCGCCGAGGAAGAACTATGGGTTATGAAAATTGGAGAAACCAGACCTCTTTAACAAAAAATTATACCTTAGCGATCATGGCAAACGAAGCATCTTTCAATCCAAGAAAATAATATTGATAGGCTATTTATTAACAAAAAAATCTAACAATCACATGCAGCGGACAGCAAAAAGCAGCGCTCATCGTACCTCGTCGCTCTGCTTTTTTCTGCCGCTGATGTGAGGCGTTAGGCGGTTAATATGCCTGGCGTCTAGCATGTTATTGAGAGGGCTTTGGGAGAACATAGAATGAAAAATGCAAAGAAGTTAGTTTATGTAGGCATAGCAATGGCCTTGGTGATATTGACTGCAGGGTGCGTGAAAGAGTCACGTAAGGGTTATAAAGAAATGCAATTCTCTGCATCATGTAAGTCCTGTGAGAAGCTAGACGGCTTCGTCTCACCAAGTCAGATTAATGATGAAATTCGCAAGATGGTGGGTAAATACAAAGGCGTAGGGGAAGCTGATAATGTTGCTATTCAAAAGTCTAGAGGAGTTGTCGAGACCTATCTGAGGCCAGATTTTATTGATGGAGGAGATTGCCCAGAAATTGATAGTGAAAAATGGGCAATTGACTATTCATACAAACGCAAGCGTCCAGCATTACATAAAGGAATTGATATCCCTCAACCAAGAGGAACACCAGTGAGGGCTATCGCCAACGGTGTTGTTGTGGGTAAATTCTTAAATGAGTTTAATAGAAAAGGTATCGAAATAATTTTGAGGCATACTCCAGAGCAGACAGGTCTGCCATTTTGGACGTATTCACAGTACACTCATCTCCAGGAGATGCCAACGTTGTCAATTGGTACGAATGTCAAGATGGGAGATGAGATTGGAAAAACGGCAAATACTGGAAAGATGGGAAGAAGAGTGCGTCGTGATGCGTTACACTTTGCCGTTCTCTACAGCAAGTACCCAGAATGGTCTAATGATGGAGTAGTGGTAACACCAAAAGACGGATATTTTATGGATCCGAATGCGTTTTATCGTCTTGATCCACCGTATGAATCACTATCCTTGGCAAAGCTACTGGGTGATCAAAAATGGGTACCAATACCTTACATGAATGCTGATGGAATATTGGCACCATCTGACACTAAGCGTATTTGGCCGTATGTTTGTAAATAGTACAAACTTAATAGTTGAATTACGTGGAATGGCCTAACAAGAGAAATAAACTTGAATCACAAAAGGCTGACGTCTTTTGTGATTCGGTTATTTGCAACGTTATGTGTGATTTTAAACTGAGGGTATTTATATGTTCATGATTGAGTATAAAGATATCGGCTGGTGGTATTGGTTGGTAACAGCAGGACTGCTTACATATGGTGTGTTGGGAGAGCCGATAGGATTTATGCTTGCTATAGGCCTTACTGTGTTTCAGTTATTTCACTTCGTGCTTCGAGAACGTAGTATTACCGCCTTTCCTATTCAAGTGCGGTTTTGGTATCTAATTCTTCTTCTTGTTGCGTTACCAGAGCCACTGCAATTGATATATTGGATCCCAACCATAGGTACGTGGGCACAGATAATATTTGGTTATTGTACTATGGCGCGCTGTGTTTCCCTTTTTCCATGGAATCGTAGTGAACAATTTTCACTTGATTTGCTAAAGAAAACATTCTTTTCTCGTCCAGTTCGAGGAAGTATTAAACAAGGTTTTGCAGCCTCTAAGTAAATTATAAGTTACACATAACAAGCAACTGTGGCCCTAAGTCAACCTATTAAGCCATATTTTCATTCCATTTACGTTGGTCCCGGACCATGGCATTGAGGATAACAATCAGCTTCCGAGTGCAGGCTGTGATGGCGATCTTTTTATGCGTGCCTTGGGCAACCAGGCGGTTATAAAAACGCCGTAGGATAGGATTACACTGAATCGAGGAGAGGGCGCCCATGTGCAGCACAGTTCGCACACTGGCTTCTGCCACCACGAATACGACGCTTGCCACGCAAACGCCCGCTGTCACGGTTGAAAGGGGCAACGCCAGTCAAGGCAGCTATCTGCTTTGGCTTGAGTTTACCCAGCTCTGGCAGGTCAGCGAGCAATCGATAATCTTGTCAGCGCCTTTGTCCCATCTGCTTTTCTGCACTCTCCAGCAGCGCTTCATTGAGTTGGATAAATGATTCGTGCTTCAGCTTGCGCCTCGCCTGACAGAAGGCCGATGCCGTGATCCGGGGGAGTGGTTTCCCGTCGCCTATGGTTTCAAAAAACTGGTCCAGCTCGTCTTGTGGTGTGCTCTTTCGAAAGTTCAGCATTAACGGAATCAGATGCTCAAAGGGAAGGGACCGTTTCCGCGTGAAATCTGTTCGGCGCTTCCCGGCGAAACGCATCAGAGCCAATAAGTGTCTTTATCGGCCTATAGATCTTCTCAAATGACCTTCAGGATAATTCTCTTTTCCATTGTCTCCGAGATGGGATTGTGATGCATTTCCAGCTCTCGATTGCTTGTGATAAGTTCGAATTATTATAATAAATACAGTGACTTGCGTGATAATTTAATGGCGCAGATATCTAATCTGTTATCCGTTTTTTCTTCTCCCGCGGTATCCCAAATCGCTGCCGTCTCTCCCATAGCGCCTTGCGACTGATGCCGAGCTGGCGGGCCATCTCGGTCTCGGTCATCTGGTCCTGATTTTCCAGCACGAATTGTCGAAAGTACTGCTCCAGTGAGAGTTGCTCGCCGCGCTGGTCTGACTTGCGCCGCCGGGTGGCGACTTGGTGGTCGATGGCTAGCAGGTCGGGGGTGATGGTCTCCCCATCGCACAGGATTACTGCCCGTTCGATGGCGTTGGCGAGTTCCCGTACATTGCCGGGCCAGTGGTAGCGCTTGATTGATGTCAGTGCGTCCCGGCTGAGGTTGATGCGGGGTTTGTTGAGCTTTTTGCACGTCTTGTCGAGCAGAAAACGGGAGAGCGCCTGGATGTCGTTGCCCCGTTCGCGCAGCGGTGGCAGCACCATCTCGACCACCCGCAGGCGGAAGTAGAGGTCGCTGCGAAAGCTCTGTTCCTGCACCAGTTGGCGCAGATCCTGGTGGGTGGCGGCGACGATGCGCACATCGAGCCGGCTTGTCGGGTCTGACCCGGCGGCGTAGTTGTCACTACTCTGCAGCAGGCGCAGCAGGCGTGCTTGGGCCGTCTGCGGTAGTTCGCCGACCTCATCGAGAAATAGGGTGCCGCCATTGGCCTGCTTCAGCAGCCCGGGTTGACTACCATTACCGCCCTGCAGATGGCCAAATAGTTCACTTTCAATCAGATGTTCGGGGATGGCGGCGCAATTGAAGGCGATGAAGGGGGCCTGGTTGCGTCGACTCTGTTCGTGCAGGGCGCGGGCGACCAGCTCCTTGCCGGTGCCCGACTCACCCAGGATCAGCACCGTGGCATCGGTGGGGGCGACCTTTTCGATGCGCCGGCAGACATCGCGCATTGCATCGCAGCTGCCGACCATCCCTTTTACTGGGTAGTGCTTCTCCATCTCCGACTTGAGGATGGCCTGCTGGCGCTGCTGCTGGGACTGCCGCAACAGCCGGCGCACCAGCAACAGCAATTCGTCATGGTCGAAGGGTTTGGCGATATAGTCGGCAGCGCCCTGTTTCATCGCCTCAACCGCTGAGCGCACGCTGGCGTAGCTGGTCATGATCAGCACCGGCACCTCATCGGCGTGCTGGATGATCTCGGTACCCGCCGCACCGGGCAGGCGCAGGTCGGAGATGATCAGGTCGAAGCCGTTCAGATCAAGGGCCTCGGTCTCCTCCACTGAGCCGGCCTCGGCTATCTGGAAACCGTGGCGCTCCAGCAGGCGTCGCAAGGCAGTGCGGATCACCGCCTCGTCTTCAATGATCAGTATCTGCGGCATGGATACTCTCCGCCTGTTTCGGTAGTTCGATGATCACCCGTGTGCCTACGCCGGGCTGCGAGTCGAGCTCGATGCTACCGTTGTGATCGCTGATGATCTTGTAGGCCATGGCGAGGCCAAGGCCGGTACCTTCGCCGACCGGTTTTGTGGTGAAGAAGGGTTCGAAGATGAAGGCCTGCTGCTGCTCGTCGATACCGCAGCCCTGATCCAGTATCTCGATGATGACGCGTTTACCGTTCTCCCGCGCCAGCAGTTCCACCCGGTCGCCGGGGACGGAGGCATCACAGGCGTTACTGAAGAGATTGACCAGCACCTGGGAGAGGCTCTGGCGGTCGCCAAACAGTGCCAGGCCTGCCGGTGCGGCGTTGAGACACTCCACCTGGCGGCCGTTGCGGGTGAGCCGCACCAGCCGGATCGCCTCATCCACCACCTCGCGCAGTGGAAACTGGTGGAAGTTTTTGCCCAGCGGGTCGCTGCGGCTGAAGTTCATCAGGGTCTGGATGATAGTGCTGATGCGCTGGGTCTGACGCAGGATCTCCTCGATGCTCTCGTCGATCAGCTCGGGCTCCCGCTCGTGGCGCAGATTCTGTGCCAGCGAGGCGATGCCGGTGACCGGGTTGCCGATCTCGTGGGCGACGCCGGCGGCAAGGCGGCCAATGGAGGCGAGTCGGTCGCTGTGCTCCAGCTCCGCCTCCAGGGTCTCCAGATTAGTGAGATCCTCCAGCAGCATCACCTGGCTGGTGCGTGCCTGCTCAACTGGATGATCGGCCGGTACCGGTGAGGGGATGGTCGCCTTGTGCAGGTTGAACCAGCGGGATTTGCCTTGATGTTTCACCTCCATGTGGTGGATGTGCAGATCCTGGGCGCTGGCAAAACCGCTCAGCAGGTTGCCCCAGGGGGCAGGCAGCCGGTGTAGGGTGACACCGACTGCATCCTTGGCGGGCAGGTCGGTCATCACCTCCATCGCCAGGTTCCAGATCACCACACTGTGCTCACGGTCGACGGTGCAGACGCCGAGCGGCAGGTCGAGCAGGATCTGGCGCTGGTAGCGGCGCAGGTTGTCGAGGTCAGCGGTCATGCCCTGCAGGCGGGAGCGCGACTCCTCCAGCCGCTCCTCCACATAGCGCATCGAATCGGCCAGTGCGGTCTTGGCATGGGTATCCAGGCTGAGGCGGCGATTGATGATGATGTGGGCCAGCTGTGGCCCAATCAGACCGGAGAGGTTGCGTTCGATGCGCTCGCGCAGTTGTCGAAGCTCTGCCGGGCGGGTCTCGGTAGGCGACATGCCAAGGTCGCTGAGGGCCTGCTGCACCTCTTTTTCTGCAGCCTCCCAGCCTAGAACCAGGGAGAGTTCCTGGGTGAACTGCTCGGTGCTGCTGGCACTGACCACGCCGCTTAAGGGAGTGAATGACTCGGTACAACAGGCGCCGGCGGCATCGCGTTCACCACGGCTCTGCCGGGTGAGCAGGGAACCGGTGACAAACAGCAGCAGATTGAGACTGATTGAAAAGAAGCTAGAGAACTCCCACTTTGACAGGCCGGTGATTGTCTGCATGGTCGTGATGTCGATCTCGGAACGGATGAAACCGGATGCATCGAGCAACGGCACCAGCAGGGTGATGCCCCATACCAGCATGCCGCCCATCAGACCGGCGATGAAGCCGTTGCGGTTGGCGCGTTTCCAATAGAGCAGGCCGATGATGCCGGGTAAAAACTGGGCCACTGCGACGAACGAGATCAGCCCCAGTTCCACCAGTCGCTGGTTCTGTTGTAAGAGGACGTAGAAGGCGTAGCCGGCGAGGATGATGGCGCCGATTATCACCCGGCGTGAACTCTGCAGCCAGCGGTAGAGATTGACCTGGGGATAGGGGTAGACCCAGGGCAGCAGGATATGGTTGAGCACCATTGAGGAGAGCGCCACAGTGGTGACGATGACCATCGCGCTGGCGGCGGAGACACCGCCGATGAAGGCGAGAGTGGGCAGCCAGCTGGTGCCACTGTCGAGGGTGATGCCGAGTACGAAGTAGTCCGCATCCAGGCTGACGCCAGCGCGGCTGCCAGCCCAGAGGATCGGTGGGATTGCCAGGTTGATCAGGAACAGGTAGAGCGGAAAGGCCCAGCTGGCGGTGCGGATCGCCCTGGGGTCAAGGTTCTCAGCAAACAGCATATGGAACTGGCGTGGCAGCAGGAAGGCGGCGGCGAAGGCGAGAAACAGCAGGGTCAGCCAAGGGCCTTCACGGACCGGCCGGTAGAGGCTGTCGACGGCCTGCGGGTTGGCCGCCAGCCACTGATTGAGCTCACTGGGTCCGGAGAAGATGCCAAACAGAGCGAACAGGCCGATAGTGATCAACGCCAACAGTTTGACCAGTGATTCGAAGGCGATTGCTACTACCAGCCCCTGGTGTTTCTCTCGGGGAGAGACGTGGCGTGCACCGAATAGGATGGCAAACAGGATCAGGGTGAGACAGAAACCAAACGCCAACACCTGGGGGGTGGCCTCCTGAGTCAAGATCCGCATCGACTCGGTCACCGCGCGAATCTGCAGCGCGATGTAGGGCAGGGTGCCGATCAGCATGAACAGGGTGACTAACACGCCGGCCAGCTGGCTGCGGAAGCGGAACGCAAACAGGTCGGCCAGTGAGGTGAGCTGATATTCCCGGGTCAGGCGAAGAATCGGTTGCAGCAGTACCGGCGTCAGGGCAAAGGCAAGGGTGACGCCGATATAGATGGTGAGGAACAGGTAGCCTTCGGACTGGGCAAAACCGACGCTGCCATAGTAGCTCCATGAGGTGGCATAGACACCAAGTGAGAGTGCGTAGACCAGTGGGTGGCGAATCAAGCGCTCCGGGATACGGCCGCTGTCTGCGGCGTAGGCGACCAGGAACAGCAGCAGCAGATAGATGAAACCGGCACCGAACAGGATGCCCAGCTCATGGGTCATCAGGGGTTCGCCTCTGTAGCAGGGCGCCGAACAGGATCACCAGCAGCCAGATCAGATAGGGTATATACCAAGGTGAGTCGCTGCCGGTCCACCAGCTGAGGACCGGACCGCTGAAGAGGGTGCAGGCCAGCAGAAACAGGATCAGGGTTTTATCGTAGCCTGGGCCGGGAGGAGGGCGGATGCTCATCCCGGAAGCCTAGCATTTGTTACCTATAGTAACAACGATCGGAAAATCAGATGCTTTTTGCCTGTGGGGGACTGAATGTTGACTATACATCAGTAATAACCACAATTGTTTGCAGCTTCAATCGGTATGACAATCGGCAGGTCATCCAATCATTCAGAGCGGAAGGGAGTCCGGTGGAGGAGATATGCGCTTGAGTCGTACTGTCCGCTATATCGTTTATGCCGGTTTGCTCTGCTTTGCGACATTTCCAGCTTGCAGCGACACTCTGACCTGGGTTGGTTGTGGCATTACTAAAAAGGCCTTTATGGCCGAGTTGAGCAAAGCCTATCAACGGGAGACTGGAACAGAGATCCAGCTTTCCGGCGGAGGCGCTACAAAGGGCATTCGTCAGGTCGCTGCCAACAAGGTTGATATAGGTGGCAGTTGCCGCAATAAACTGTGGGGGCATCCGGCGGAGAGATCGGTTCAATTCCACCCCGTTGCCTGGGATGCGCTGGTGGTCATCACCCATAAGAAGAACCCGGTGAACGATATATCACTGGAGGATCTGAGAGCAATCTACAAGGGTAAAATCACCAACTGGAAGCAGCTGGGTGGAACTGACCAGCCAATCGAGCTGTTGATTCGGAAGGGCAAGATATCAGGTGTGGGCCACGCTATCCGGGAGTATCTTTTTGCTGCGCCTAACATGGAGTTCGCCTCTGACAACATATTCCCCTCATCAGGTCCGTTGGAACAGGCGGTTGGAAACAATCTCAACAGTCTGGCAATCACCGGTGTCAGTAGCGCCAGGAAACGTAATGTTAAAATCCTCAAACTGGAAGGCAAATTCCCCAGCTATGAAAATATCAAATCGGGAGCCTATTTGCTTTATCGACCGCTCTATCTGGTAACTAATCTCAGGGGCACAAACCGCGCTAAGGTGATGAAGTTTATCCAGTTCGCCAACAGCCCGTTAGGTCGGGAGGTCATCCGGCATAATGGAGTTGTGCCCTACATGGATGGGCTCCACCTGGCCGGCAAACTACACCAGCAGCAACGGGCCAGTCGGAAGATGCGACTTGATAAGCTGAGGCAGGATGAAAACTAGCCCGTTTAGCGGAGGGCCAGGCCTATATGTAGCTTGGGCTGCTTGCGCAGCAGAGTGGTATCGCCCCCACGCAAGATCCTGCGTACGCAATCGATACTCTTTGCCAGCAGGTTTCGCTTGGCGAACGGGCTGCGTCCATATAAAGGGGTTTCTTGTGGAGTAAGCGTCAAGCTTTGTTCTTTGCCAGCATCTGGCGTAGCTTGACGGCCAGTTCAGTGGGTTCGAACTTTGGCACATAGGCATCAGCACCGACACCGCGTCCGAGTTCCTGGTTAGCGTCGGCAGAGAGTGACGAGTGCATGATGACCGGAATATCGTTCAATCGGGAGTCCTCCTTGATCTTTTTGGTAAGCACGTAACCATCCATCTCCGGCATCTCGACGTCGGTAAGAATCAACTGGATATAGTCGCTGCTTTTATGCCCCGTTGCCTCTGCCCGATTGGCAATTTCACGTATTCTTGCCCAAGCCTCCGATCCGTTGGCGGTGCTGATGTACTTGATCCCCATATGATCGAGCGTGCGGATGATCTGGTCCCGGGCGACCACCGAGTCATCGGCGAACAGGATGGTAATGCCTTCCTCTTCCATTCTTGGGATGCCTTCGAAGAGCTCTTCGCTCTGACCGAATCCGGAAGTCTGAGCGAGTACCATCTCCACATCCATGATCATCACCAGCCGACCATCCTTCAGCTCGGTAACTGCGGTAACCAGTCCGCCATGCTGCTGTACCATCATCGGCGGCGGTACCCTGACATTCTCCCAGGCGAGTCGTTCGATGGTGTCAACCGAGTGGACCAGAAACCCCTGCACGTTTTTGTTGTATTCGGTGATGATCAGGATGCCGGGTTTCTCGTCAGTCTGTACGCCACAGAATTTTGGCAGGTTGATGACCGGAATCATGTTGCCACGCAGACTGACCATACCTTCTACCGAGGGGGGCATCTCAGGGGCGTGGGTGATCTGAGGTACCAGCATCACCTCGCGAACCTTGAAAACATTGACACCAAATGTCTCTTCGCGTCCGGTGTTTGCGTCGTGCCCGAGGCTGAACAGCAGCACTTCAAGCCGGTTGGTGCCCGCCAAGCGGGTTCTGTCGTCCACGGATTTGATGAATGTTGCCATCTGCGTTCACTCGGTAATGGATGGACCAGTCCTTTGATGCCTGCAATACGGCGCCCTCAAAAGACTGCTGATCACCGTTTATAGCGGTCGTTTTTATTCAGGCTTTAGGATATTTTTGACTGATGGAGCAGACTGCGCTCTCCTTGCTGGCGCAGCTATGCTTCAATCTATGTGGTGGTCTGCCCTGACATTTTCTGATTGTAACCAAGGTAAGCAAAGATGAATCCCGAGAAGGTGTTGTTCGGTTTTTTTATCGTTCTTTCGTTGACACTTAATTTCGGTTTTTTTGTTGGGGAAATTGACAATCCCGCCCACCACCATGTCTATGAGCTG
>NZ_AFOC01000082.1:0-16879 GCF_000224455.1 endosymbiont of Riftia pachyptila (vent Ph05) | reverse complement strand
GGCCAACTCCAACTTCGGCTTCAACCTCTCGATCTGGGACCGGCTGTTTGGCACCTATCGGCAGCAGCCACGGGCGGGGCATGAGGGGATGAGCATCGGCATCCACCACTTCCGTAACGCGCAGCAGGTGGATCGGCTGCCAGGCATGCTGCTGCTGCCCTTTATCGGGCAGATCAGCGGCTATGCCATCAACCGCCGCCAGTGGCAGGACAAGGAGAGTTAGCGCCTGTCGTCCTCTTTCTACTCGCTCGCCTGGCGGGTTGAGACTCATCATTGCGCTGCGCATGCAAGTGTGCTGAATTGTTGCGCCACTGGCGGCACGGAGTATTCGCTGACGCCAGTTCGATTGATTACGACAGGAACACAAAGCTATGAGGATCTCGCTGAAGCCTGGCTTCGCGCTGCTGCTGGGGCTTAATCTCGCTGCAAATCTCCAGGCCGATCCGCTGCAGCAGGCGCTGCAGGAGCAGCGGCGCGCCGACCAAGAGGCGATCACATCGCAGCAGCGTGTCGAGCAGCTGGACGATGAGGCGCGGCATTTGCTCGAGCAGTGGCGCCAGGCGTCGGCGGAGCTGGAGCGGGTTGAGAGCTACAACCGCCTGCGGGAGAAACAGCTGGTCGCCCAGCAGCAGGAGCTTGAGAGCCTGGAACGGCAACAGCAGGCGCTGCAGCAGACTCGGCATGAGATCGGCCCACTCACCAGCCGCATGACTGAGGTGCTGGAGCAGTTTGTGGCGCTCGATATCCCATTTCTGCTGCAGGAGCGCCAGCAGCGGGTGCAGCAGTTGCGCGAGCTGGAGAGTCAACCTGATACTGATCTTGCAGAACGCTTTCGCCGGCTGCTGGAGGCCTATCAGATCGAGTCTGAGTATGGGCGCACTATCGAGGCCTATCAGGGGGTGCTGGAGGCGGACGGCGGCGAACGTATGGTCGACTTCCTGCGCATCGGGCGGGTTGGGCTCTTCTACCGGACCCTCGATGGCAGCCAGGCCGGTATCTGGGATGTCGCGGATAAGAGCTGGCGAGGCCTCGATGAGGATGCTGGGCGGGAGATCGACCGTGCGATCCGGGTGGCACGCAAGCAGTTGCCGCCGGACCTGCTGCTGTTGCCGGTGCCTGCGGCGGAGGTGGTGCAATGAAGCGCTGGCTGTTGCTGCCACTGGCGATGTTCTGTTGTCTACCGGCGTGGGCGGAGCTGCCTGCCAACGCCACCCTGGATGGATTGCTGGAGCAGGTGCGCGATACCCGGCTGATGCAGCGTCAGCGCCACATCGAGCGAGAGGCGCGGTTTCTGCAGCGCAGGGAGGAGCGCCAGGAGATACTTGAGTCGACGCTGCAAGCGCTGCAGGCCGCGAAGCAGAAGCGCCAGCAGCAGGATGCGCAGTTCGCTGAGAATCAACGGCTGTTGCAGCAGCGGCGTGAGTTGCTCGAGCAGGCCAGCGCTGAGCTGGGTGAGCTGTTCGGCAGCGTGCGTCAGGCGGCCTCACAGAGTCGTGAACGCTTCGCCGACTCGCTGATCAACATCGAGAGGCCGGGTGATCTGCAGCAGTTGAAGTCGCTGGCCGAAAGCCGCGAGCTGCCTTCCATCGACAAACTGCAGAGCTTCTGGCAGCTGCTGTTCGAGCGCACCCTGGCGGCTGGCAAGGTGGTTCGCCTGCAGAGCCAGGTGATCGGCGCCGATGGGCGGGAACGCGAGCAGAGCGTGACCCGCATCGGCCCGTTCAGTGCAGTCTCTGCTGGCCGCTATCTGCGCTATTTGCCGCAGAGCGGCCGGTTGGTGGAGCTGGGGCGGCAGCCGGATCACCGCTATCAACTTGTCGCCAGGCGTTTCGAAGCGGCGGGTGAGGCGGGCGGCATGATGGCCATCGATCCCTCCCGCGGTGCGATTCTGGCGCAGCTGGTGCAGACGCCAACCCTTGAAGAGCGGATTCGCCAGGGTGGTGTGATCGGCTACCTGATCATAGCCTTGGGGGTGGTCGGTCTGTTGGTGGTGATCGAGCGGTTGGCGGTGCTAGGCCTGCTCGGTCGCCGCATGAAACGACAGCTCAAGCTCGAAGCGCCAGGCGGGAATAATCCCCTGGGTCGGGTGCGCCAGGCGGTTAGCGGCGAGGCCGAGGTGGATGCGGAGACCCTGCAATTGCGCCTCGACGAGGCGATCCTGAAGGAGATCCCGCGGCTGCGCCGAGGTCTGCCGTTGGTCGGCATCCTGGCTGCGGTGGCACCATTGCTGGGGTTGCTCGGCACGGTTACCGGCATGATCGAGACCTTTCAGTCGATTACCCTGTTCGGCGCCGGGGATCCGCGTCTGATGTCCGGTGGCATCTCCCAGGCGCTGGTGACTACCGAACTGGGGCTGGCGGCGGCGATCCCACTGGTGCTGCTGCACAGTTTTATCTCCGGGCGCAGCAATCGGCTGATCCAGATTCTGGATGAACAGAGTGCCGCGATGGTGGCTGAACGGGCGGAGTCGAGGCATGGACCGGCTGTTTGAGTGGATGCCGATGGAGACCGCCGCCTTCCTCGACCGGGGCGGGCCGGTGCTGTGGCTGATCCTGCTGCTGTCGCTGCTGATGTGGTTGATGATCGCGCTCTGTTATTCGCATCAGTGGTGGCCAAGGGGCGGTTCGGACAATCACCGGGGTGACTATCTCGGCTTGGTCGAGGCGATGGTGCAGATTCTGCCGATGCTCGGTCTGCTGGGCACGGTGGAGGGCATGATCGATCTGTTCCATGTGATGGCGAGCCACGGCTCGGGCAATATTCGCGGCATGTCGGCAGGCATCTCCACCGCCCTGATCACCACCATGGCGGGACTGGTCAGCTCCCTCTCCGGTTTCTATTTTGTCAATGATCTGCGCCACCGGATTCTCGACCCGGGCCGCAATCGGGAGGGGGGCTGATGCGCCACCGGCATACCGAGGGTGAGACAGGTAGCGTCACCATCAATCTGACGCCGTTGATTGATATGGTCTTCATCCTGCTGATCTTTTTCATGGTGACCTCCTCTTTTGTCAAAGAGACTGGGGTGGAGGTGGACCGGCCCAGCGCTGCTACCGCGCTGCGCCAGGAGCAGGCTGCGATCCTGATCGCGGTTACCAGCAGCGGTGAAATCTGGATCGACAAGCGGCGCATCGACCCGCGTGCGGTGCGTGCCAATGTGGAGCGGTTGCGGGCCGAGAACCCCGAGGGAGCGGTAGTGATCCAGGCCGACCGACAGGCGCCTACCGGGGTGGTGATCCAAGTGCTCGATCAGGCGCGTCTTGCCGGTGCTGCCAGTGTCTCTATCGCTGCCAGCGAGGTGCCGGGACGGTGAGATGGGGGCTGGCGCTGCTGATCGCACTGTTGGTTAATTTCGGGTTACTGAAACTGATGCAGTCGATGGTTACCCCCGATCACCAGCGGGGCAACACGCAGCTATCCAAGGCATTACCGATCGACTTTGTGCGCCTGCCCCCCGAGGAACCGCCGCCGCCAGCTGAGGAGCCACCGTCTGAAGCGGAGGAGCCGACGCCTGAGCTGCCGCGGCCGATGCCTGCTGCGGCCGCGGCGAAAAATCCTCAGATTGAACTGCCCTCCTGGCAGGCGCCGAATCTTGCGCTGCCGCTGGATGTAGGCAATGGTCCCTACCTGGGGGGCTTCGCGACACCGCCACCACCCCCGCTGCCGGCGGAGCCGGTGCCGCTGGTGCGGATTCCGCCACGCTATCCGCGGCGAGCCCTGCTGCGCCGCAGCGAGGGCCATGTGGTGGTGCAGTTCACCATCGACCCCGATGGCGGGGTGAGTGATCCGAAAGTGGTGGAGGCCGAGCCGAAGGGTTTTTTTGAGCAGGCTGCGCTGCGCGCGATTCGCGGTTGGAAGTTCCAGCCCCAGCTGGAAAATGGCGTGGCCGTGGCGCGTTCAGCTACCCAGACAATCCGCTTCTCCCTGAAAAAATGATCAAGCTGTTACTGCTCCCTCTGCTGTTGATCGCCTTCGCCAGCGACGCCTGTGCCAAGGAGCCGCCGCCCGCTCAGCTCGCCTCCCGTCTTACCTACGAATACCTGTTTTTGGTGGAGGCATTGATGCGCCATCAGCGTTACGATGAAGCGGCACTGGAGCTTGAGGGGTTGCTGCAGCGTGTCGCGGGCAATGGCTACGAAACCGCCTTGGTACATCAGAGTTTTGGCTATGTGGAGATCGGTCGGGAGATGTATCCGAGTGCGATTCGCCACTTCAGGGCCGCAGTGGATTCGGCGCAACTGCCCGCGGAGGTGTCGCACCAGCTAAGTTACACGCTGGTCCAGCTGCTGTTTCAGGAGGATGATGCGGCGGCCGCACTGCAGCTCTTGATCCGCTGGATGAAGTTTGAGGCAAAACCTCCGCCCCGCGTCTATCTGCTGAAGGCGCAGATCCACCGTGCCCTGGATCAGATCGAGGCGGCGATCGATGATCTCGAGACGGCAATCCGGCTGAGTGATGATCCCGCAGAACCCTGGTTTCAACTGTTGGTCGGCTTCTATCTCGACGCGAAGAAGACTAAACAGGCGGTTGCCCTATTATCGAAGATGATCGTCCGCTTTCCGGCGACGGCGGCCTACTGGCGGCAATTGGCCGGATTGCAGATGGAACTGGGACGGGAGCGGGATGCGCTGGCGACTCTGGAGCTGGCGCATTCCAGAGGCCAGCTGAAGCAGCGGGAGATCCTCTGGCTGGCACAGCTCTACCTGCATCAAAAGATGCCGCAGCTGGCGGTGCAGCTGCTGGCGACAGGGGTGGCGGAGCAGGACCAGAAGGCACTGGAGCTGCTCGCCCAGGCCTGGGTGCTGGCACGGGAGCCGGAGAAGGCGTTGCCGGTATTCGATGCATTGGCCAAGCTCGATCAGAGTGGCCGCTGGGAGTTGCGCGGCGCGGAACAGCTAGTGGAGCTGGAGCGTTGGGATGAAGCGGCGGAACGCCTGCAACGGGCTGTAAAACAGCTGAAACGACCCAGTTATGACAACTGGGTGCTGCTGGGGGCTGTCTATATCCGCCTGAACAAATTTCCAGAGGCGCAGGCGGCATTCACTCGGGCAGAGCCGTTGGCCAAAGGTGAACCACAGCGTAAGCAGCTGGTGGAGTGGCTGGGCTATCTGGAGCATCAGCTTCAGCGATAGTCGATCCTTGTCCATACTTCACGTTAAGAGGAGACAATGGATGACACGGCCGAATTTCTGACTACCATCGGTGGCGTCCTGCTGTTTGGACTGCTGACTGATTTTCTTGGGCGCCATACCTTCCTGCCCAGAGTGACCCTGTTGCTGTTGTTTGGTCTGTTGATTGGCCATGAGGGGCTGGACCTGATCTCGTCGGTGGTGAGCGAACGTTTCGAGATCATCACTAATATCGCGTTGCTGATGGTGGGGTTCCTGCTGGGGGGGAAGCTCACTGGCGAGTCGCTGAGAAGCTGCGGCAGCCAACTATTCTGGATCTCTGTCAGTGCGGTGGCCGGGACCTGGCTGGCAGTGTTGCTCGGGTTGCTGACAATCGGCGTGCAGCTGGAAGTGGCGATCCTGCTGGCCTGTGTTGCCACCGCCACCGCGCCTGCAGCCACCCTGGATGTTGTTGTCGAAACGGGTTCCAAGGGGCGCTTCGCCAATCTGCTACTGGAGATCGTTGCCATCGATGACGTCTGGGCGCTGATCCTGTTCGCTTTCGGTGTCTCTCTGGTGGCTCTCATGATGGGCAACGAAGAAGGGGCGGCGACGATCCTGTCTGCGTTCTGGCAGATCGGTGGAGCGCTGCTGCTGGGGCTGGCCATCGGTGTGCCGGCGGCCTATCTGAGCGGACGGATACGGCCCGGCCAACCGATGTTGATCGAGGCGTTGGGGCTGGTTTTTCTCTGTGGGGGGATCGCTATCTGGCTCGATCTCTCGTATCTGATTGCCTCGATGGTGATGGGGTCAGTGATTGTCAACCTAGCCCGACATCACGACTATCCATTCCATGCGATCGAGAATGTCGATTCGCCGATGATGGTGATCTTCTTTGTGTTCGCCGGCGCATCGCTCGAACTGAATGCCCTGGTGGGGGTGGGTTTGATTGGTGTGACCTATGTGGTTTGCCGCAGTGCCGGCAAGCTGCTGGGAGCTTGGCTGGGCGCGATTTGGGGTGGCTCAGGAGAGAGGGTAAGACGATGGATGGGGCTTGCGTTGCTGCCCCAGGCGGGTGTTGCAATCGGTATGGCGCTGGTGGCATCGACTCGGTTTCCCGAGCATCGGCAGATGCTGCTTTCGGTAGTGATCGGAACGAGTATTTTTTTTGAACTGATCGGCCCGGTTTTTTCCCGCTGGGCACTTCAAAGAGGAGAGCGGCGGGGATGAATTGCGGGCAAGGGTGCATCTTGTTCAGCCTCTGGAACTGGGTGATATGGCTTATTATTGTGGCAAATACCCTGTTTTTTCTTGGATACATATTGAAACAGTTCGGTAACATATTGAATTAAAAGGATAGAAAAAGCTGGCAANGCTCTTGCATAAGACCTCTGGAATATTCCAACTAACAAAATGCAAGAGGACGTATCGATGAAGTTGACCCCCTTGGCCCTCGCGATCAGCGGGATTGCTGTTCTCCCCCAGGTAGTTGCAGAAGAGGTGGCCGAAAACCTCTCGGAACTGGTGGTGGAGGGTGAGGCACTGTCTTCTCCAGCGCTGTCGGTGATGCCGATGGAGGATGCAAAAAAAGGTATCCCTGCTGACGCGGCTGAGCTGTTGCGCGGGGTAACCGGCGTCAGTGGCGCCCGTATGGGTGGTCATGGCATTGAACCGATCATTCGTGGCCAGAGTCAGAACCGACTCAACATCCTGATGGGCGGCGCCTACATCCATGGTGGCTGTCCCAACCGCATGGATCCGCCCACTGCCTATTCCGCCATCGAGAGCTACGACAGCGTGACCGTGATCAAAGGCTCCCAGACAGTGCTCTACGGGGGAGGTGGCGGCGGTGGCACCGTGCTGTTTGAGCGTGGCGTGCCTGAGTTTGAGGAGGGCGAGCGTTTTAAGGGCAAGGTCGATGTGGGTTTTATGAGCAACTCCAATACCAAGGAGTTGGCTGCGGATCTGGCGGCAGGAGCAGAACAGGGCTATGCCCGCGCTATTGTTGGTTACAAGGATGCCGATAACTATGAAGATGGTGCTGGCAACGAAGTGCGCTCCGCCTACAGCAACAAGTCAGGCAACCTGATTCTCGGCCTGACGCCGAGTTCGGAGACTCGTCTGGAGCTTAATCTCGAGGCGACCCGTGAGGATGATGTGCTGTTCCCTGGTGCCAATATGGACTCCCCCTACAGCGATGCGGACAACATCCGCTTCAAGATTGAGCATCAGCCCGATGCAGGTGTGCTCGCAGGTTTCAAGGTGGAGGCCTACAATTCCGATGTCAAACATTTGATGGACAACTATTCACTGCGCACCCGTACCGCCGCGCGCAATATGAAGACGCCGACCACTTCAGATACCCTGGGTGGCCGCATCAGCGGTGATCTCATGTTGGGCGATAAGACCCTGACTCTGGGTGTTGACTACCAGAAAAACGACCGCGATGCAGAGCGCCTGCAGGGCGCCACCACGGCGCTGACGGATGATCCCTCAGTGGTGCAGTCGATCATGTGGCCGGGTGCCGAACTGAAGCAGACTGGCTTGTTTGCCGAAATCGAGATGCCCGTGGGCAGTGAGGACAGCTTCAAGGCGGGGTTGCGTTACGACAAGGTCGATGCGTCTATCTCCCGCGGTGATGAGAAGCCCGAAGTGAGCACAAGCCCAACTCCCAATGACCTCTATGCCACCTACTACGCTAGCACCTCAGAGAGCAAGAGCGAAAACAATCTAGGTGGTTTCCTGCGTTATGAGCACGCCATTACCATGGGTAAACTCTATGCAGGAGTCAGCCGCAGCGTGCGAACCGCAGATGCCTCTGAACGCTATGTTGCCAGCTGGATTGTGATGATGGGCAATGATACTAGCTGGGTTGGTAACCCGGAGCTTGAGCCGGAAAAAAATCATCAGATTGAGGTTGGAGTTGAGTTGGCCGATGCAGTATGGAGTAGCAGTTTCAGCCTCTACTACAATAAGGTTACCGACTACATTCTGAGGGATTTGGCACGGGCTCAGGATGGCATCCTGGTTAACAACGCCACAGCCACCATCTATCGTAACGTAGATGCCAGCTTTGCCGGTTTTGAGTGGGATGGCACGTATCAGTTTAGTGATCAGTTCTCAGGCAATGCCGGGTTGGCCTATGTACGTGCTGAGAACACGACTGATAACCGCAATATTGCTCAGATCGCACCGCTGGAACTGACCCTGGGCCTCGACTACACCCGCGGTGATTGGGCGTTGGGTGGTCTGGTGCGGGCAAATGCCAAACAGACTCGGGCCGATCTGATCGACGGCAGCGGTCAGGATGTGCAGGAGACCCCCGCCTGGGCGGTGCTCGATCTGAACGGCAGCTACAGCTTCAACGACCGTGCCGATATCCGCTTCGGCATCAACAACGTGTTTGACAAAGAGTATGCCTATCATGTGAACCGGGCCAACCTTGATCCCTTCAGTCCCGAAGCGATTCAGGTGAATGAGCCGGGCCGTGAGGTGTGGGTCAAGGCATCGCTTAAATTCTGAGCGTGTTCTGGCGGAGGTCATCTAGGTGATAAGCCAGGCAGTCATAAGGTAGTGTCCGTCCGGAAACGCCATGTTTGGACGCAGAGAAGCGCAAAGAACGCAGATGTTTATAGATAATATTTGTGATCTCCGCGCTTCTCTGCGTATCGTTTTTACTGTTTCTGGACGGACATTATCTATCGACGAAAGAGAGGTTGTTTTGGGATAGCCAGTCGGTCGATGTGACCGGTTTTTCTTGTGCAGAGGATGGTGGGAAGCAGGTCAAAAGAGATCGACACTACCACTCTCGACATTCTGTTGTGCTACCGCCTTGTTCTGATCCAGCTGTGCGAAGCCCTGCTTGCCATTGTTGATGATTTTCTCCAGGTCGGAGAGACGGGTCTGGAAGTGTTCAATCTGCTGCTCGAAGTCGGACTGCTCGAAATGGAGGGCGATCAGTCCGTTGATGAAAGCCTCGATCTGTTCTGAGCGCTGGGCGATGTGATCGACCAGTTGTACAGCAATATCCTCAAATTGTAGGGAAAGTATGCCGGTATTGACGTGCTGGCGGATGCTATCGGAAAGCTCATTGATGGTCTCTGCTTGGGTGGTGGCACCCTTGTTGAGCGCCCGCATCTCCTCCCACATGTTTCCAACCTGATCTTGGGCCTCGAGTGCGTTTGACATGTCAGCCTCTGCCATCTCCTGAATATTGACTGAGACGCGCTCCATGGTGCTCTGGGTCTGCAGGATCAGGTCGCGGATCTGGTCGCTAAACTGGTTGGTGCGGCGGGAGAGGTTGCGCACCTCATCGGCTACCACCGCAAAGCCGCGCCCTGCATCACCCGCTCGGGCTGCCTCGATTGCGGCATTCAAAGCCAGTAGATCTGTCTGACTGGTGATATCGTTGACATCGTTGAGCAGTGAGACCACTGAGTTGACCTGCCCGGTCATTTCGCTGAAGTTGTCGACGATGGCACTGCTGTTATTTTTCATCTCTGAAAGGGTGGAAATATAGTTGGTGACGATCTCCTGACTCTGAGTGCTGAAGCGATTGATGCCCTCTGTCTGCTCCTTGTACTGGTTGCCGCGGGCCACGTTATAGAGCTCTTCGACCAGCACCTGCAGGCGCTGGCGCTGATCTTCGGTTTCGTTGTCCAGACCGGTAAAGCTGCCGGCGAGTTTTTCGGTGGCGCTGTGCAGAATATCTTTGGCCTGATTCAGTTCCCGTCGAAGACTGCTGAACTGTTCACTGACAACATCGAAGGCACCATTGGATGTCGCCATATAATTGCCGAGCATACGGGCAATCGCCTCTTTTTTTCGCTCAGCTTCGGCGGATTGTTTGTCTCTGCTACGTGAAGCGACCAACAGGATGATGACGATCAGGGCGGGTGTGGTACTGAGCAGGAGCAGTAGCCAATCTGGTAACTGCGCCAGGAGTGAGACGGTTGTCATCACAGAGAAAAGCAGGATCCCTGCCAATGAGCCGTAGAAGAGTTTTTGGTTCACTATGAATTGTCCATCATTGTTGCAGTCTGGCGGTTGCAAGTCCGCCTGCTTTCGCTTCAAGAATGTAAATCGGCAGAGAGTTGGAAATCTTTTGTTCTTAATAGGTTCGGCAGGAAAAGAGTCAATTTTGTGTGTACGAGGGGCGATTGAAACAGTCTCAGACTCGCTTCTCGCTAGCCAGATCAGGTTC
Organism: endosymbiont of Riftia pachyptila (vent Ph05); assembly: GCF_000224455.1. Lineage (NCBI taxonomy): Bacteria > Pseudomonadati > Pseudomonadota > Gammaproteobacteria > endosymbiont of Riftia pachyptila. The sequence goes on along the minus strand of NZ_AFOC01000082.1, from coordinate 6,568 downwards.
GCCGCAGTGGCGTAGAATCTCTGTCCTGGCCCGGTCGCGCAGCAGAATCGCCTGCTGCCAGGCATCCTCTATCCCCGGGACAGGGACAACTGGCTCGCATAGGGTCAGGCTAATCTGGCTGGGATGGATGAACCAGTCGTTGGCATGCAGGATAGAACGGGTGCCACGGATTGTAATGGGCTGCACTGGCAGAGCGGCGTTTGCGGCGGTGGAAAAGGCGCCCATATGAAACGGTAGCAGCCCGGGTCTGCGGCTGAAGGTGCCTTCTGGAAAATAGCATTGAGACTCACCCTGCAGTGCACTGCGCTGTGCAGTATCGGAATCAGTCACTGCCTGGCGGGGATCAGACCGTTCCACAAACAGGGTATTGATGCGTTTGAGAAAGGTATGGGCGATCCAGTTTCGACGCAGCTCTGATTTGGCGACAAAGCGAAAAGAGAAGGGCAGCAACGCGACCAGCGCAATGCCGTCGAGATAACTGCAGTGGTTGGCGACCAGGATGACGGGCTGAGTGACGGTGGGGAGATACTCTGCTCCGCGTAGTGTCAGTCGGGTGCCGCTGGCCTTGGCCAGCAGGCGAGCCATGGCGCGCATCAGAGGCCAGCGAAAAGTCGTGGGCAGAAGCATCACAGAGAGATAGGTGAAAGCGGCCAGAATATAGAAGATTCCACGGGTATAGAGCGAATAAGCCCAATCTTTGGCGCTGCCAACAATGCGCCGGATGCGGTTTGGAAGCGTGGAGAGGGAGAGCTGCAACTGTTGTTGCCAGACTGGTCTGGGGTGGGCCTTGATTGCGCCCTGTTCAAACAGTGTTCGGCATGCGCCGCGCCGGATCTTGCCACTCGATGTCTTGAGGATGATGCCTGGTGCGGCGAGGATGATCTCATCCGGTGCGATCATGGTGAGGTAGGTGGCGATGCTGTCGATCCGGGCGCTCAACGCTTCCCGCTTGGCCGGATCCTGCTCGCGGGTTTCGGCCAGTATCACCAGTCGTTCGCCCGGCTGGTTCTGGTTCTGACTGGAAAAGATGGCCACCCGACCCTTGCGGATACCCTCCAGGTTACCAATGGCCTCTTCCAACTCTTCGGGGTAGATGTTGCGGCCAGCACGAATGATCACATCCTTGCTGCGACCGGTGATAAACAGGTCCCCGTCTGCAAAGTAGCCGAGATCCCCTGAGCGTAGCCACTCGCCGTCAAACAGCTCACGGGTGGCCTGGGAGTTGTGAAAGTAACCGCTGCAGGCTGAGGGGCCGCGGAACTGAATCGCCCCCTGTTGACGTTCTGGCAGTTCATGGCTAGCCGCATTCACCACCCGCACCTCATGGTGGGGGAGGGGATGCCCGCAGGCGACAAAGCGCAGTGCCCGTGGATCGTCCGGTTCGGCGGCTATTGCCTGGCCACTGCGGCTGAATTCGAGGCGTCTGATCCGGTCGATCAGCGGCTTGCGATGCAGTGGCGGGAAGGTGAGCCCGACACTCGACTCCGCCAGGCCGTAGACCGGGCACAGGGCCTCCGCATGAAAGCCGTAGGCAGAGAAGCGCGCCTGAAAGCTTTGCACGGTCTCCGGGCTGACCGCCTCGGCGCCATTCAGCGCGACCCGCCAGCGGCTCAGATCGAGCCCCTCCAGTGCTTTATCATCGATTCGGCTGCAGCAGAGCTGGTAGGCAAAATTGGGGGCGGCGGAGAGGGTGCCGCCATAGCGGTGGATCGCCCAGAGCCAGCGTTCGGGTTTTGCCAGAAAGCTCAGCGGCGACATGATTACCAGCTGCGCGCCAAAGTAGAGTGAGCCAAGCCAGGCGCCGATCAGCCCCATGTCGTGATAGAGCGGCAACCAGCTGACAAAGATATCGCTGGCATTTGCCTCGATGGCAGCGCCATCGGCGCGGATATTCGCCAGCAGATTGGCATGGGTCAGGATCACCCCTTTGGGGGTGCCCGTGCTGCCAGAGGTGTACTGCAGGAATGCTGTATCGATCGACCGAAGGATCACCGGCGAGAGCGCCTGTGGATTACCGTGCAGTGCATCCAGAGTCAGCAGTTCGCGCAGGCTCTCCACCTCCGCCTTCAGCAGTTTAGCCAGAGATTTTGCCGCCTCGATGGTAATCAGATAGGTGGCCTTGGCATTGGAGAGAATCGAGATCTGGCGCCGGAGATGATCCTGCAGCTGACTGGGCCGCAGCGGAGGATAGATCGGCACCGGCACGCCGCCGGCATAGAGCACGCCGAAGAAGCTGTAGAAGTAGTCGGACCCCGTCGGCAGCATCAGACAGACCGCCTCACCCGGTTGCAGACCGTGCCGTTGCAGAGCAGCGGCAACCTTGAGGGCCCCTTCATGCAGCTGTCGATAGCTGATCCGTTCACCCTCATCGCTGTCACTGTAGAGGCGGATATGCGTGCGCTCCCCATGATGCGCGACATGCCAGTCGAGCATTTCGGTAAGGCTGCCGGCCTGTTCCGGTGCCTCGTTGGATCTGCCCGCCTCAGGGATGACAGGAGGCGTTCCCTCCAAGCTGGTCGTAGTCGGACTGCTGAGAATTGCACGTAGCAGATCGCGTGGGGTCTCCGCCTCAGCGAAGCTCTGCTCAGGCAGGCTGACGCCGAACTGGCGTTCCAGACGGGCGACCAGTTCCAGCCGTCCCAGGCTGTCGAAGCCCAGATCCCGCTCCAGATGAGAGTCGAGTGTAGGCGGCCGCCAAGCTGTTTGTAGAGGATGGAGTTCTCTGGCTAGGGTGGCGATGATCTCCAGTAGAGGAGTGGCCGCGTGTTTTTCTGAGTGGAGCTGTTGTGGTGCTTCCATGGAGGGGGCCAATTTTATGACTACTCATGACTATATAGCAGAGTCGGATCGACCCCGTTTTACGGTAGAATCTCGCCTTTCCGCTGTTTTCCTGTGCTGCCTGTGACCATAGCCGACAACAAACTCCCCAGCCCTGAATCGATTGAGCAATGCATGCTGGCGGACCGCCACAGCTTCCGCCGGCGTTTGCGTGGTCTGCAGCAGCGGAAGAATAACAACCAGCCCTACGATCAGGGGCTGCTCAAGCTGCGCCGGGATATGGATCGCTCAAGCGAGCGCCTTGCTCAGCGACAAGAGAGCCTGCCGACCCCCGAATTCCCGCCCGAGCTGCCGATCACCACGCGTCTCGATGATATCCGCAAGCTGATCGCGGAAAATCAGGTGGTGGTGCTGTGTGGTGAGACCGGCTCCGGCAAGTCGACCCAGTTGCCGAAGATCTGTCTCGACTTGGGGCGCGGTGTGGCGGGCTACATTGGCCATACTCAACCGCGGCGCATTGCGGCGCGCAGCCTGGCGGCGCGGGTGGCCGCCGAGCTGGGCAGCGAGACAGGCCATGCGGTGGGCTACAAGGTGCGCTTCCATGATCATGTGGGACCAAATTCCCATGTCAAACTGATGACAGATGGCATTCTGCTGGCGGAGATCCAGCAGGACCCCTATCTGAATCAGTACGACACCCTGATCATCGATGAGGCCCACGAGCGCAGCCTGAATATCGATTTTCTGTTGGGCTACCTGCAGCAGCTGCTGCCGAAGCGTCCCGACCTGAAGCTGATCATCACCTCAGCCACCATCGACCCGGACCGCTTCGCCAAACACTTCCGCGATGCGCCGGTGATCGAAGTTTCCGGCCGCACCTTCCCGGTGGAACTGTACTACCGGCCGCTGGAGGAGGAGGGGGCCCATGAGCGGGAGGATCCGATGCAGCAGGCGATTGTCGATGCGGTGGATGAGCTGTCGCGTATCGATCGTGGCGATATCCTGATCTTTCTCAGCGGCGAGCGAGAGATCCGCGAGACCGCCGAGACCCTGCGCAAGCACAAGCTGCCGCTGACCGAAGTGCTGCCGCTCTACGCCCGACTCGGCCCCGCCGACCAGGCACGGATCTTCAAACCTCACGGCGCGCGGCGCATCGTACTTGCCACCAACGTGGCGGAGACCTCACTCACCGTGCCCGGCATTCGCTATGTGATCGACGCGGGCTTTGCCCGCATCAGCCGCTACAGTCACAGGAGCAAGGTGCAGCGGCTGCCGGTGGAACGAGTCTCCCAGGCCTCGGCGAATCAGCGCATGGGGCGCTGTGGACGGGTCGCCAAAGGTGTCTGCATCCGCCTCTACTCGGAGGAGGATTTCGAATCACGGGTTGCGTTCACCGAACCGGAGATCCTGCGCACCAACCTCGCCTCGGTCATCCTGCAGATGAAGCAACTCGGCTTCGGCGAGATCGAGGCCTTCCCGTTTGTCGATCCGCCCGACTCGCGGTTGATCAAAGACGGCTACCGGGTGCTGGAGGAGATTGGTGCGATCGGCGGTGACAAACAGATCACCCATCTTGGCCGTCAGCTGGCGCGGCTGCCGGTGGACCCGCGCATCGGTCGCATGCTGTTGGGCGCCGCCCACAGCCACTGTCTGCGCGAGGTGATGGTGATCGCCGCAGCGCTGAGCGTGCAGGATCCGCGTGATCGTCCCATGGATAAGCAGCAGCAGGCGGATCAAGCCCATGCCCTGTTTCGCCACGAGCAGTCCGACTTCATCGGCTATCTGCAGCTATGGGAGCATCTGCAAGAGCAGCGCAAACACCTCTCCCGGGCCAAGTTCCGCAAATACTGCCGTTCGATCTTCCTCTCCTCGACCCGGGTGCAGGAGTGGCAGGAGATCCACACCCAGCTGCGTATGCAGCTGCACGACATGGGTTTCAAGGAGAACAGCGAGGAGGCAAGTTATGAGCAGATCCACCGGGCGCTACTCAGCGGCCTGCTGAGCCACATCGGTTTCAAGAGTAAGGAGCGCGACTACCTGGGCACACGCAACAGTCGCTTCCATATCTTCCCCGGCTCGGGGTTGTTCAAGGCTCAGCCAAAGTGGGTGATGGCGGCGGAGCTGGTTGAGACCACCAAACTCTACGCGCGTACCCTGGCGAAGATTGAGCCGGAGTGGATCGAGGCTGCCGCTGGCCATCTGATCAAGCACAGCTACTCGGAGCCCCACTGGGAGAAAAGGCGCGGTCAGGTGGCAGGCTACGACAAGATTACCCTGTTTGGTCTGACCCTGATCCCGCGGCGCAAGATCAACTTCTCCCCCATCGATCCGCTACTGGCGCGGGAGATCTTCATCCGCTCGGCCCTGGTGGAGGGCGACTTCCAGACCCGCGCTCCCTTCTGGCGGCATAACCAGGAGTTGATCGAGGCGGTGCACGAGATGGAGGCGAAGTCGCGCCGCCGTGACATCCTGGTGGATGAGGAGCGCATCTACGCCTTCTACGACCAGCGCATCCCGGAGGGGATCAGCACCACACCTGCCTTCGAGAAATGGCTAAAACAGGACGCGAAACAGCAGCCGAAAAAACTCTACATGCGTGAGGCCGAGCTGCTGCGCGAGGAGTCGGAGTGGGTCGCTGACGGACAGTTTCCCGATCACCTCGACATCAACGGCATGGTGCTACCGCTGGAGTACAGCTTCGAGCCCGGCAGCAAAGAGGATGGTGTCACCCTGGTGGTGCCAAAGGATGTGTTGAATCAGGTCTCCGAGGCGCGCTGCCAGTGGCTGGTGCCGGGGTTGTTACAGGAGCGGGTGGTGGCGCTGCTGCGTGGCCTGCCGAAGGCGCTGCGCAAGTCGTTTGTGCCGGTGCCAGAGACCGCCGCCCGCTGCCTGAAAGGGCTGGAGCCGAGTGATCGGCCGTTGGTGCAGGTGCTTGGCGAGCGGCTGAAGCAGCTTACCGGGGTGCATGTGCCGGAGGATGCCTGGGATGAGTCGACCCTGCCGGAGCATCTGCGGATGCGTCTGCGGGTGGTGGATGAGAAAGGTCGCACCCTGGAGAGTGGCCGTGAGGTGAATCCGCTGCGTCAGCGTCATGCTGGCGGTGAGGCGGGGCAGGGGCACAGGCTCAGCGGTCAGACCATCGAGCAGGGGGGCTTGACCCGCTGGGATTTTGGCAGCGTCCCCGCCACGTTGGATGTGCAGCGCGGGGCGATTCGTCTGAAGGGCTTTCCGGCGCTGGTCAATGAGGGGGAGACGGTCGCGATCCGTGTGCTCGACTCCCAGGCCAACGCTGAGCGGGCTCACCAGGCGGGGGTGCGACGGCTGATCATGTTGGGTATGGCCAAGGAGATGCGCTATCTGCGCAAGAACCTGCCGGGTCTGGCGCGAATGCGGCTGCAGTACGCCAAGGTCGCCGAGCCGCCCAAGGGGCTGGTGGTGGAGCGCTACAAGGGGCTGGAGGATGAGCTGGTCGCTTTCATCGTTGACCAGACCTTTCTCGACGGCCGGCCGGAGATCCGTGACCAGGCAACCTTTGAGCAGCGCATCGAACAGGCGCGGGGGGAGATGATGAGCCTGAGCAACCGGGCCTGTGCTCAGGTGGGGGAGATCCTTGACGCCTACCAGCGGGTGCGCAAGGGGCTGGCCGGTATCACCCAGATCAACTGGCTCGCCTCAGTGCAGGATATGCAGCAGCAGCTCGACCGGCTGCTGTTCAGGGGCTTTCTGCAGCACACACAGGTGAATCGGTTGCAGGCCTTCCCCCGCTATCTGAAGGCGCTAGAGCGGCGTA
>NZ_AFOC01000083.1:0-16082 GCF_000224455.1 endosymbiont of Riftia pachyptila (vent Ph05) | reverse complement strand
CATGGCAGTGACAGCTTCGCGTTTGTGGTGAGCGATGGCGAGGTGGAGTCTGAGCCTGCGAGATTGCCATCACCATCAGCCCGGTGAACGATGCGCCGCAGATCACTCTGGGTGAACAGACCACCATTGCAACCGCTGAAGATACTCCGCTGAGCTTGGCTTTGAGCGCCAGCGACGTGGATGGTGACGCGCTGAGCTGGTCGATTCAGACCCCGCCGGGGCAGGGAAGCGCTACTATCGATGCGAGTGGCCTGGTGCGCTATACGCCTGATCCGGATGTGAATGGCACGGATGAGCTTCAGGTGCGCGTGATCGACCCCAATGGGGCAGTCGACAGCATCACCTTCCGGATCCTGATCGGTATCGAAAACGATATGCCGAGTGCCACTAGCGCCAGCCTGACTACCGATGAGGACAGACCGCTAGTGGGCACGCTGATTGCCAGTGATCCCGATGGAGATCCACTGCGCTTTATCATCCTGACGCCACCCAGCACGGGCAACCTTGCGCTGGATGAGCAGAGCGGTGCATTCACCTTCACACCGTCGCCTAACCTGCATGCTTCGGACAGCTTTAGCTTCAAGGTGAATGACGGCATGCTGGACTCCAGCCCCGCGACTGTCCGTATCGATATCCGATCGATCAACGACCGCCCGACAGTGAGCGGCGCCAGGTTGAATCTCGTTGAGGATGGTGTGGCCAGTGGCAGACTGCAGGCCAGCGACGCCGATGGAGACAGGCTCCTCTACACTCTTGTCGCTGAGCCTGCCAAAGGGGTGCTGAGCCTCAATGGCGCCACCGGCAAGTTCAGCTATACCCCGGCAGCGCATGCCAATGGTGATGATAGTTTCAGCTTCAAGGTTAATGATGGGCAGCTCGATTCCGAGATCGCCCAGGTTGAGATTCATATCAACTCGGTCAACGATGCCCCGCTTGCCTCAGCCGCATCGCTTGAAATAGATGAAGATGGTGCGATTCAGGGCACCTTGGTAGCCAGCGATGCCGATGGGGATGCGCTCAGCTACAGGCTGATGAGTCACCCCACCAAGGGCAGTCTGCGACTCGATAGCAGCAGCGGTGAGTTCAGCTACACGCCGAAGGCTAATCTGAATGGCCGCGACAGCTTCAGCTTCAAGGTCAGCGATGGCAGGCTGGAGAGTGCTGTGGCTACGGTCAAAATCAGCATCAAGGCCGTGAATGACAGGCCGCTGCTGCAACGAGGCATCAACGGCCTGGTACTGAAACAGGGTGAGAGCCGCCGGATCCGCTTTGTAGTGCGGGATGCTGATCTGGATGATGAACACAGCTTCACCATTCACCGAGAGTCGTCTTGGTAAGGTCGAACTCGATGCCAATCAGATGAGCTTCACTGCCAGTCAGGTCGGCAGCGAGACCCTGCAGGTCAGGGTGAGCGACACTGCTGGCGCTAGCAACACGCTGGATCTAAAGATTACCGTCAATTCGGCAGAGATAGCGGATGCCAACGGTGATGGCCTGAGTGATGAGCAGGCGCAGCAGCAGGGGCTCGATCCTGCCGCTGAGAATGCTGATTCCGACGCGGATGGGGTGCCAGATGCCCAGGAGTTGGGCGATCCTGAACATCCCAGTGACCGAGACGGCGACGGCATCATCGATGCTTTGGAGGTAGGCTTGGAGGCCTCCCAGGATTCGACCAGCCTCGCTTTTCGGATCCCCGCACCGACGGCTGAGAGGCTGGGCCTGCCAGCGTTGCAGGGGCAGGCGATCACAATCGCATCGAGTGACGGGCAGCGCCTGATCGCGCACAGCAGTGGGGAAACTGGCCTGCCGATCCTCAATGAGGAACAGGGCGTCGAAGATAACCGGCATCGCTTCCCGCTGGGCATCTTCGACTTCAGCGTCGAGGCCCCCAATGGCAGCGCCAGGGTGGTGTTCAGCTTTCCTGAAGAGGTCGACCTGCCCGCTGATGCGGTGGTGCGAAAGCTCGACACCAATAATCAGTGGCAGGACTACCCATACGCCACCATCGACCACGCCGCACACACCCTCACCCTCGAGCTAACTGACAACGATGGCTGGGACCGGGATCCAGCCGTAGGTGTGATCCGCGACCCGGTGGGGCTGGCAGTGGCTGAGGAAGGCACCAGTACGCAATCGACTAGCAGTGGTGGCGAGAGCGGTGGTGGTGGCAGCATCGGCCCGCTGTTTGGGTTGCTGCTGCTATTGCTACCGGCAGTGCAACCCCGGCGGCGGAGGGGCTGATTTTTCAGGCTGGCAGCCTAAGGGATCGGGATGGCGCAGCTCAGCCTTTCCCCAACAGGTCGATCAGCAATTGCCTTGAGAGATCCCGTCCCAGCTCGCCGATGGCGGTGGTGATAGGTATCCGCTTGGGGCAAACTGAGAGACAGACCTGGGCGTTGCCACAGTCGCTCAGGCCCCCGTCTCCCATGATTACATGCAGCCGTTCGGTCTTGCTGTAGCGCCCGGTGGGGTGTCGGTTTTTGTGCTGGACTTGAACCAGTGCGGCAGGGCCGAGGAAGGCACTCTGTTCGCCATACTGGGGGCAGGCCTCCAGGCAGCAGCCGCAGCTCATGCAGCGACTGTAGGCGTAGCTGTTGAGCCACTGCTGGGGCGAGATGCGCGGTGCCCGTTCGTGGATGTCGTAGGGGCCATCCAGGGGCACCCAGGCCTTGACCTGTTTGAGGCTGTCGAAGATGCGGCTGCGATCCACCAACAGATCCCGCACCACAGGAAACTTGCTCAATGGCTGTAGCCGGATCGGCTGTTCCAGCTCATCCACCAAGGCGGAACAGGCCTGGCGCGGCGTGCCGTTGATCAGCATGCTGCAGGCACCGCACACCTCCTCCATGCAGTTGTGCTCCCAGACTACCGGCTCCACCAGTTGGCCATCGGTGGTGACCGGGTTTTCGCGGATCACCATCAGCACTGAGACCAGGTTGTGCCCCGGCCGCCAGGGGATCTCAAATCCCTGCCAGTAGGGCGCCGACTGTGGGTTGTCGCGACGTTCGATCTGCAACCGAATGGGGGCTTTCATCGATAGTCCCTCGGCTCTTCTGGGGCGATGATGCTGAGATCCACCGCCTCATAGCTGATGCGCGGCCCCGCACTGTTGTGCTCGGCAATGGTGGTCTTGAGCCAGTTGTCGTTGTTCTCTTTCCAGGCCTTGCGATAGGCTTCAAACTCCGGGTCGCCGGGGAACTTGCCCTGCGGAATCTCAAGGTTGAAGGCCGGCTTGTAGTGGGAGCCGCGGGACTCGTCACGAGCCCGGGCGCCGGCAGTGATGACCCGCCCGAGTACGATCATGTCGTGCACCTGGCGAGCGTAGACCAGGCTCTGGTTGGCCCAGCCGCTGCGCTCACCGAGACAGAGCTTCCAGAAACGCGCCTCAAGTTTCTGTAGCGCCTCGGCTGCCTGGTCGAGGCCGGGATTGTCGCGCACCACGTTGACATGGGTGGCCATGATCATGCCTAGCTCCCGGTGTAGGGCGTAGGGGTTTTCTGGGCCGTTGGCCCGCATCAGTCGCTGGTTGATCTCAGTCTGCCGCTGTTGCTCTGCGCTGTAGTGGGCCTCATCGACGGTATCGCATCCCGATTCAATTCCCTGCAGATAGCTGGCTACCGCCTCACCAGCCACCTGGCCACTGTAGGAGGCGGAGAGCAGCGAGTTGGCGCCGAGTCGGTTGGCACCATGGTAGCCGTAGTCGCACTCGCCACAGGCGTAGAGGCCGGGGATGTTGGTGGCGTGGTTGCGCGGGCTGTCCCAGCGTATGCCGCCGCTGGTTGCATCTGTTTCGAAATCGATCCAGAGACCGCCCATCGAGTAGTGAATACCGGGGAAGATCTTCATCGGCTCTTTGACCGGATCGACTCCCTGGAACTTGCGGTAGATGTCGAGAATTGCGCCGAGCCGGGTCTCGATGAAGTCGGGGTCAAGATGGGTCAGGTCGAGATAGACTGCGTCCTCACCGCCGATGCCGTAGCCTAGTTCTCGCACCAGCTTCCAGATCGCCCGGGAGGCCACATCCCGCGGCACGGTGTTGCCGTAGCTTGGGTACCACTCCTCCAGAAAATACCAGCGGGCTGACTCGGGGATGTCGTTTGGCATGCGCTTATCGTGCAGATCTTTGGGTACCCAAATCCGTCCTCCTTCGCCGCGGGCCGCCTCACTCATCAGACGGGTCTTGTCCTCGCCCAGCATGGTAGTGGGGTGGAACTGGATGAACTCGCCGTTGGCGAAGTGCGCCCCCTGCTGATAGACACGGCTCGCTGCCGCCCCGGTGGAGTTGGTGGAGTTGGTGGAGCGGCCATAGATCAGCCCCAGCCCGCCGGTGGCAAGGATCACCGCATCGGCACGGAAGCTGACCACATCCAGGCTGCGTAGGTCCATGGCGACGATGCCGCGGCAGTTGTCATCAGGGTCTTTCACCAGGGAGAGGAACTCCCACCACTCATGCTTGCGGATGCGGCCGGCTACTTCCTGAGCGCGTACCTGCTCGTCGACCCCGTAGAGTAGCTGCTGGCCGGTGCTGGCGCCGGCGAAGCAGGTGCGGCGTTTCTTCACTCCGCCAAACAGGCGCAGATCCATCAGCCCCTCCGGGGTACGGGAGAAGGTCACCCCCATGCGCTCGAAGGTGCGGATCAGGCCGGGGGCCGCCTCGCAGAGGCTCTTGATAGGCGGCTGATTGGCCAGATAGGCACCGCCCTTGATGGTGTCGAGGATGTGCTGCTCGATTGAATCATGTTCGCCCTTGCTGTCGAGCACCGCGTTGATCCCCCCCTGGGCACAGGCGGAGTGGGAGCGCTTTACCTCGAACAGGGAGAAGAGATCGACCTGCACGCCGTGCTCCGCCAAGGTCAGGGCCGCCCAGAGTCCACCCAGGCCACCGCCCACGACGATCACCCTGCGCTGCGCTCTCATAGGCTAACCGCCGGATGGATAAACCCCCAGATGCCGTGCAGGCCGATAGCGGCAAGCAGCAGGCCAACTCCCATGAAGAGGATAAAGGCGCGCCGTTGGGCCGCTGGTGAGGTGGTGATACCCCAGGTAATGCAGAACCCCCAGAGGCCGTTGGCCAGATGAAACACCGAAAGCAGCAGGCCGATAATATAGAGCCATAAAATCCAAGGCTGTAGCAGCAGCGTCTGCAGATGCCCGAACAGATCGGCGCTCAGGCTCGGGTTCGCAAGGGTCTGAAAGCGGGTGCCGCCCAGATGCAGCAGCAGAAACAGCAGGATGCCGATGCCGGAGATGCGCTGCAGCAGATAGAGCCGGTTGTGCAGCAGCGGATAACGCTGTGGCTGGGGTCGCATCTCGCTGGTGATCAACAGGCCGTAGAGAGAGTGAAACAGCAGGGGCAGGGTGATCAGTCCGATCTCGATAAACGGCAGGTAGTTCATCCCCTGCAGGAACCCCACTACTTTCTCGTTGTAGTGTTCCGCGCCGAAGCGCGACTGGGAGTTCTCCCACAGATGGAACATCAGGAAAAAACCGAGCGGCGCCACGCCAAACAGCGAGTGCAGACGGCGCAGTAGAAAGTGACGGTTGTTGATCGAGTGGCTCAACTTCCGGTTCTCAAGAAGGTTCCCAGTCCGATATGCTGGATGCTACTGGCAAGCAGCAGTCATTGCATGGATCGATATCAACTCAATGAACATTTTTCGCTGGATCCTATGTGAACGAAACGGTTGACTGGGATGATTCGATCATAACAATCTCAGGCATCGTTGAAACCGCTACCGAGGTAAACTGATGGAATCGTTGACGGAAATCGCCGCTTGGAGCAGCCAGAAGGGCTGGGTGGTCCAGGTCTTTCTGGTGATCTTCGCTGCCTTGGTGCTAGACCTGGTTCAACGCCGTCTGTTGAACCGCATGGCCAGAACCCTGGAGCGGACCCGTAACCCCTGGGATGACGCCCTGCTGCATGCCATGCGCAAGCCGCTGGGAATGTTGATCTGGACCCTCGGCATCACCTTCGCCGCCTATGTGGTGCGGGAGGAGACCGGTGCCGCTCTGTTCGAGCTTGCCGAGCCCCTGCGCAACATCGGTGTAATCTTCTGCCTAGCCTGGTTTTTGGTGAACTTTCTGCAGCAGGTGGAGCTGCGCTATGTAGAGCACCGCGAAGCTGAGGGCAGGGAGGTGGACCACACGGTGATAGAGGCGGTTGTGCGCCTGCTGCGCGCTTCGGTATGGATCACCGCCGCACTGGTCATGCTGCAGACTCTCGGTTTCTCCGTCTCCGGGGTGCTCGCCTTCGGCGGCATCGGCGGCATCGCGGTGGGTTTCGCCGCCAAGGATCTGCTCGCCAATTTCTTCGGCGGTATGATGATCTATCTGGATCGCCCCTTCAGCCGCGGTGACTGGATCCGCTCCCCCGATCGGAAAATCGAGGGCACAGTGGAGAAGATCGGTTGGCGTCTGACCCAGATCCGCACCTTCGACAAGCGCCCGCTCTACGTGCCCAACTCAGTGTTCGCCTCGATCGCAGTGGAAAACCCCTCCCGCATGAGCTACCGGCGGATCTATGAGACTGTCGGTATCCGCTACGCCGATGCGGGCAAGATGCGAGTGATTATCCAGGAGATAAAGGCGATGCTGCGCGCCCATCCGGAGATCGCCAGCGACCAGACCCTGATCGTCAACTTCAACGAATTTGCCCCCTCATCCCTCGACTTTTTTATCTACACCTTTACCAAAACCACCGATTGGGTCCATTTCCATGAGGTAAAAGAGGATGTGCTGCTCAAGGTACTGGATATCATCGAATCCCAGGGGGCGGAAGCGGCCTTTCCCACTTCGACGCTGCATATTCCTGACGGGGTGGTCCTGCAACAGGGGACTCGCGAGGGCTGACCCACTCACACCACATATTTTGGAGGCATCAATGGATGCAGCATTCTGGCTCGCCCGCTGGGAGCAGCAGCAGATCGGTTTTCACCAGACCGAGATCAACAGCCATTTGCAGGCGTTCTGGCCGCAGCTTGGACTAGAGCAGGGGGCGCAGGTGTTTGTGCCGCTCTGCGGCAAGAGTCGTGATCTGCTCTGGTTGCGGGCCCAGGGACATTCGGTATTGGGGGTAGAGATCAGCCATCTCGCCGTCGCGGCATTTTTTGAGGAGAACGGGCTGACCCCGGAAGTCTCGCAACAGGCTCCCTTTGAACGATGGGAGTGCGATGGCATCACCATCCTCTGCGGTGACTTTTTTGCGCTGTCGGCGGCGATGCTGGAGGGGTGTGTGGCGGTCTTCGACCGGGCCTCGCTAGTCGCGTTGCCGGCGGAGATGCGGTCGGTCTATGCTGCCCATCTCAACGCGTTGATGCCTCAAGGCATGGAGACCCTGTTGGTGGCTCTGGAGTATGACCAGTCCCTCATGGACGGGCCGCCGTTCGCGGTGCATCCAGAGGAGGTGGAAGCACTCTACGGGGAGCGGTTTGCTGTTGAAACTCTATATATGATCGACACTATCGATGAGAGTCCGAGGTTCCGCCAGAAGGGGCTGCAACATCTGTTGGAACGGGTCTATCGGCTCTCGCCGCGTTGAAGTCATTCCGCGGCGGATCGTGTTACTTCCAATCAAGCCCGGGAGATGAATTTTCCGGCGGTGGTGTTGACCTTGATCCGCTCGCCTGGCTCTAGGTACTCGGGCACCTGGACCTCCAGCCCGGTGGAGAGGGTCGCCGGTTTGGTACGGCCGGTGGCGGTGGCGCCCTTGATGCCGGGAGCGGTGTCGACGATCTCCAGGGTCACCGACTGGGGCAGCTCGATACCAAGCAGCTTGCCATCCACCAGCAGCGCGGTGATATCCTCCAGACCCTCGTAGAGATAGCCAGCCTGTCCCTCCAGCTCTTCGGGATTGAGACCGTGCTGACTGTAGTCCTCCAGATCCATGAAGATGAAGGTCTCACCATCCTTGTAGGAGAACTGCACCGGTTTGCGGATGCAGTCCGCCTCCTTGAAGAAATTGTCCCCTCTCAATGACTCATCCAGCTTCTGTCCGGTCTGCAGGTTGGTGAAGCGGATCTTATAGAGGGTTGAGGCACCACGGGAAGAAGGGCTCTTCGCCTCCACCTGACGCACCGCATGGGGTGCACCGTTGATCTCTACAATGGCACCTTTTTTTAATTCGCTTGCCTTGGGCACGGGCCTCTCCTGTTAGCCAGTTTGGGCGGCGATTATAACAGCGATCGGCCACCACGCAGCCGTATCCTGTTGGAAAGACCAGAGGTGGGATGGGGGAGAGAGAGACTAGCTGGCAGCTGTGCCGCCTTCATTGCAGCAGCGGGGCAGGGTAGTGTGTTGTGGCTTCAGGATCTGCCCTCGTAGGCGGTTTGGACGATAACAGGTGCAGCCCTTTAGCCCCAATCGCCATGCCTCTTCATAGATCGAGGCAAAATCATCGAAATTGAGCCTCTCCGGCAGATTGATCGTTTTTGAAATCGCTTGATCCACATAGGGCTGCAGGGCAGCCTGCATCGCCAGCTGTGCGTTAGGGGTGATCTCATCGGCAGTGGCAAACTGACATGGCAAGGGCTGGCCACCTTGCTGCTTTTGCCATTGCTGAGCCGCATAATCCTGCAATTCGTGCCACGCTTGCCGGCCATCCGCACCGCGGATCAAACGCCTTTGGGTCAGCGCAAAAATCGGTTCGATGCCGCTGGATGTGTTACCCGCTAGCAGACTAATACTGCCGGCTGGGGCGATGGCCGTAAGGTGGCTGTTGCGGATCCCCTGGCGGGCGATGGCGTCGCGGATCTCTGCCGGCAGGCGGCGGATAAAGGGGGAGGCGAGATAGGCGTCGCGCTCGAACAGAGGGAATGCACCCCGCTCTGCCGCCAGTTCGGTCGAGGCAAGATAGGCGCTGTGACAGATGGTCTGCATAACGCGGCTGGCCATCGCCCGGGCCGCCTCGCTGCGATAGTCGAGCCCGAGCATGATCAGGGCATTAGCCAGGCCGGTGATGCCAAGGCCGATGCGGCGGCTGGCGCGGGCCTGCTGACGTTGTTGCGGCAGGGGGTAGGCTGACAGATCGATCACGTTGTCGAGTAGCCGGACAGCAGTGGTGCTCAGGCGCTGAATCCCCTCAAAATCAAACGCTGCCTCGGAGCTGAAGGGATGCAAGACACAGCGGCTGAGGTTGATCGATCCCAGGTTGCAGGCCCCGTAATGGGGCAGGGGGATCTCACCGCAGGGGTTGCAAACGACAATCTGCTGGCACCAGGCTAGATTGTCCTCTTGCTGCATCCGGTCGATGAAGAGCACGCCGGGCTCGGCGTTTTCATAGCTGGCGTGCAGCAGTTGCTGCCAGAGTTGTCGTGCCGGCAGTCGCTCTATCACGACGCAACGCTGGGGGCGTTCGCTGCCGGGCCAGTTGCACTCCAGCCTCTCCTGGTGCGACTCGGCAACGGTTTCACTCAGCCCCTGTAGCGGAAACAGCAGCGGCCAGCTCCGATCCTGTTCGACCGCCTGCATAAAGGCATCGGAGATCAGCACTGATAGGTTGAAATGGGGTAGCGCCCCAGGCTGGCACTTGGCCTCGATAAAGGTGCGGATGTCAGGATGGTCGCAGCGCAGGGCTCCCATCATCGCGCCGCGGCGAAGGGCGTTGGCGCTGATGGCCTGGCTCATGCTATCCCATAGCTGCAGTAGCGCAACCGGACCCGCCGTGAATTGGGTGGAGCGCCTGGGCCGAAGGCCCGCCGGTGGCAGGGTCGAAAAATCGAGGCCGATGCCACCTTCCTGCTGCAGGGTCAGGGCGCTCTCTTTAAGCGCATTGAAGAGCGGATCGAGGTCGCCATCCAGCTCTCCCATGACAAAGCAATTGAACAAATTGCTGGGTGTGACGCTGCCAGCACCTGCCAGGATTCGACCGCCGGGCAGGAAACGATAGCCATTGAGTATCTGAAAGAAGCGCTGTTGCCAGAGCGATTTTTTGTCGGCCTCTACCGTGGCGAGGGCGTGAGCCAGCCGGCGCCAACTTTGCTCAATGGTCTGCTCCCCCGATTGGCGATAGCGGGTCTGCCAGATGATCTGTGAAACCGGTATCGGCTCCATCGGTACTCTCCTGAACTAGGTGGTAGCCTCATAGACAAGTGTGAACCATTTTTTCCGATCGCTGCCGGTTGTAGCGAAGTGCCATTGATCCACCACTGAAACCTAGCGATTGGTGTGGAGTGTTGGCGCAGAAAACACACCTCTCTCCTGCCCGTATGAGACCGTTTCTTGTTTAGAATCTGGTAATAGACTTCTTGATAACTTGCTGTTCCGTAAGGAATTACGGAGGTTTTTCATGTTGCTATTGTGGTAAACCCTAGTACCGATTCACATATCTTCCACTGTTTTCTTTTGAGTGAAGGGAAGAGAATTTAGCGCAGCCATAAAAAGTGCCCATCTAGAGGCAGAGGTTGGCGTTTCATTTTGATGGTGCGAGCAGAAAAAACATCCCGCATCAGATTGGTGAGACGCATTGGATTCCACCTTTCCCTGGAGGAAATAATGTTAGATAGAAGCAGAAAAGTGGTTGGTATTGCCAGTATCGCTGCTGTGTTGGCAGCATCCCTGGTTACGGCTCCAGCCATGGCTGCAGGCGCAGCCAGCGCAATGGAAGAGGGCAAAAAACTTGCCTTCAACCGCAAGAAAGGCAACTGCCTTGCCTGTCACCTGATCGAAGGCGGTAAGGCTGCCGGCAATATCGGTCCGCCGCTACTGGCGATGAAGGCCCGTTACCCCAACAAGAAGGATCTGCATGACCAGATCTGGGATGCGACGGTTAAGAACCCAGAGTCACCGATGCCTGCTTTCGGCAAATATGAGGCCCTGTCGGCTGCAGAGATCGACAAGATCGTCGATTTTATCTGGTCTTTGTAAGCGGCCCAGTTCGGAGGAATAGTGATTATGATCAAACTGTTAAAAACGATGGCCGCGCTGACGATTACAGGTAGTGTCGCATTCTCTGTGCAGGCGGCCAGCCCCGAAGAAGATCTGAAGGCGTTTCAGAACCACTTCAAATGGCGTTTCCCCGGCGTGCCGACTGAAGAGTATGTCAATGGTGTCTATGCCATCGACAAGATAGGCCGCGAGAGTTGGGAGGCGATCGAGGAGTTTCCCCCATATGAACCCTTCATCGATGCTGGTGAAGAGATGTGGAATACCCCTTTTGCCAATGGAAAAGGCTACAAGGACTGCTTTCCCAAAGGTCCTGGCATCAAGGGCGACTATCCGCACTGGGATAAAAAGAAGGGTATGGTGATGACCTTGGCTCTGGCGCTTAATGAGTGCCGCAAGGCGAACGGCGAGAAGCCGCTGAAGTATAAGAAGGGTCCGATCAACGATATCCTTTCTTATATAGCCTACGAGTCTCGCGGGCAGGTCACCAATGTAGTGATCCCCAAGGATGATCCTAAGGCGCTTGAGGCCTATGAGAAGGGCAAGAAGTTCTACTACACTCGCCGAGGTCAATTGAACTTCTCTTGCGCTCACTGCCACCTCCAAAATGCCGGCATGAACATCCGCTCCGATGTGCTGAGCCCTGCATTGGGTCACACCACTCACTTTCCGGTCTATCGTTCCAAGTGGGGCACCGTCGGTACTTTGCACCGTCGTTTCACCGGTTGTAACAAGCAGGTGCGTGCCAAGCCCTTCAAGGCGCAGGGTGAGCAGTATCGCAACCTGGAGTACTTCCTCACCTACATGAGCAACGGTCTGCCACTAAATGGCCCCGGCGCACGTAAGTGATTAGAGGTTTGATAGATGCGAAAGCAAGCAACAGAAAAAAATCGGAGTGGGATGATGCAGAAGCAAATCTTCGCTAGAGTAATCTTCGCCTCGGCACTGCTCGCGCTGGTGGGGTGTGCGACAGCCAGTGCCCCGAAAGGTGACATGGCGGCTGGTACGGCTGCCGAGGCCAAGGCGGCAATCGCAGCCGCTGACAAGGCACGCAAGAAAGCGGCCGGCGTTGAGGGCGAGTGGCGCGACATCGGCAAAATGTTGAAGAAGGCCAAGAAGGCGGTCGAAAAGGGTGACTATGCTAAGGCAATGAAACTCGCTAAGAAGGCCAAACGCCAAGGTGAACTGGGTTATCAGCAGGCAGTTTCCCAAAAGGAACTGAAAATGCCGTCTTACCTGAAGTATTGATAACAGGCTTCCTGCAGGAGGAAATGCATAATGAAACATGCCAAGTCATTCGTGACACTCGCCCTGGGGCTTACTCTCTCGGGCCTCGCCCTGGCTGATTCGGGCACCCACATCAGTGCTGGCCTGGAGTCTGTGGAGGTTCAGCACAAAACTAAGCTAGTCAAGATCGAGCGAACCGGCGATAAAAATTCGGTCATTCCAGCTACCTACGCTAAGAATGGCCGTCATTGCCCACCATTCTGTGTGCAGCCAATAACGGTCGCCCAGGGGGTGGAGACTATAGGAGAGCTGGAGCTGCTCGGCTATCTTAAGCGGATCGGTAGCGGTGATAGGACCGTGTTGGTAGTCGATTCTCGCAGCCCGGAGTGGCTTGCCCGCGGCACCATCCCCGGTTCGGTGAATATCCCCTGGAACCTGATCAGTGTTGACATGGCCGGCACCTTCGCGGTCGATGCTGAGGCAGAAACGCTCGCTACAATTCTGAAGGATCAGTTTGGTGCCCATCTGAGCAATGGCCAATGGGACTTCCGCAATGCCAAGACTCTGGTGCTCTTCTGCAATGGTCTCTGGTGTCCGCAGTCTGGCAACAACATCAAGACCCTGATTCGCCTCGGTTACCCGGCCTACAAACTGAAATGGTACCGTGGTGGCATGCAGGATTGGGTCAGTGCCGGTTTGACTACTGCCAATCACTGATAGGGATCCGGCTGGAAAAAGCGACCCGACCGGCTCTGTCGGTCGGGTTTTTTTCTGTCCGGCGTATGCGCATGCGAGTTTGCCGCTGAACACAGGGAGTGCATGAATGCCATCATCTTCAGCCCAAAGCCTGCAGGCAGATCAGCTGCTGGTCGATATCGCTGATTATGTCTGCCACTATCAAATCACCTCCGCCCGTGCCCTGGATAACGCCCGTATCTGCCTGATGGCGGGGCTGGCGGCGGCGTTGAATGCACCGCGAGACCCTGAGGCAGCAAAACTGCTGGGGCCGGTGGTGCCGGGCACCTTGGTGCCCCATGCTGCCCGAGTGCCCGGCACCCGCTTTGAACTCGACCCGGTAAAAGCGGCCTGGGATATTGCTCTTCTGGTGGATTGGGCGGGTGACGAACAGATCTGCGCTGGCGGCGGTAGTCTTGCCTGTCTTGGGCCGATTCTCAGTCTTGGCGACTATCAGAGTCGCAACGCCGTGGCTGTGGCCAAGGCACCGAAAATAATTGAAGACCTGCTTCATCGCCAAGTCAAGGCGATGGAGATCCAAGGTGTGCTCGCGCAGGACAACCCCATCAGTGAGCAGGGGCTAGATCCGGTCTGCCTGCTGAAGCTGGCCACAGCTGCGGTCAGCGCGACCATGCTTGGTCTCGATCATCGCCAGGTGGTCGATGCCTTATCCCTGGCCTGGGCTGACGGGGCCTCGTTGCAGGTCGATCGGCACAGCACTAGCAACAGCACTCGGCAAGGGTGGGCCGCAGCTGATGCAGTCAGTCGCGGCCTGCAGTTGGCGATGCTGGTAGAGCGGGGGGAACAGGGCATTCCGCAGGTGCTGAGTTGTCCTAAATGGGGTTTTCAGGATGCACTTTTGGGCGGCGCTCCGATCAAGCGCCAACAGGCCTACGCCAGTCAGGTGATGGATGAACTGCTCTCCTCCGGTGAACAGCGGCAGAGGCTGGTTGCAGAGATTGAAAACCAATTCTGGAAGGCACTGAAGCTGCGTTTTGCCGAACGCCGGGCGTGTGGAATCTACAATCTCTGCCTCAATATTGGGGATCTGGAGACAACATCGGTCGATCAGTTTATTGAGATGCTGGTGATCTAAGGAGCCTCTGAACAAGTCATAAACTCGTATCTTGCGTCCAGACTTGTTCAGAGGCTCCCTAACTGTATTCGATAGCGATGATGCAGTAAGCGGTTATCCCGCCGGGCACTGCGATCTCCACCTCATCATCCAGCGAACGTTTCATCAGCCCCCGCGCCAGTGGTGAATCCATGCTGATATAGTCGGCCTGATGGTCGATCTCATCAGGGCCAACAATCCGGTAGCGATGCGTCACGCCCTGCTCATCTTCAAGGGTCACCCAAGCGGCAAAGAAGACTTGCTGGCGGTTGCTGGGGGGCTGTTCGACCACCTTTAGCTCGGGGATACGCTTCTGTAGATAGCGGATGCGCCGGTCGATCTCCCGCAACTCCTTCTTGCGATAGATATACTCTGCGTTTTCCGAACGGTCCCCCTCCGCTGCCGCTGCAGAGAGCGCCTTCACTACCTCCCGCCGACGTTTCCAGAGCCCCTGCTCCTCGGCAAGCAGGCGCTGATGGCCATCAGAGGTGATATAGGGGGATTTGGGCGGGGCAGGGGGGCGGTATCTTCCCATCGATCTCAGTTTCTGGTTGATCTCCAGAGGGCATTTTAAGGGATTCGCGGTGGTTTTTGAGTAATCATCCTCATCTGTGGTGACGCCGTACCGAAGAGTGCGGATTTGTCACCAATCATTAACCACCCTATGGGATAAACTGCCAGATGATTTCGTCGTGAACCTCAGGCAAGAATCTCAGGATGAATAGAATAAGGATGCGGATTAGAGCTTTAGCAATATCGATGATCGTGCTGATGACTGCCGGGTGCGGCGGCAGCAGCGGCGAGGCGGTGGTCACCAACAGTGGCGACCTGTCGGACATCATCCCCTACCAGACAGCAGGCCGCTACAGCTCGGTACTGAAGGGGTGTGTGGATATCGACACGATCCTTTCATCCTGCCTGCTCAGCGAGCTGCCGCTGATCGGTCAGCAGAGCGACAACCCCGATATTGCCACCATCATGGAGCGGGTTCTCGTTTCGCACCAGTGGATGGGGCAGCGTTTCGAGGCGGCGCTAGCGCTGCTCCCGGTGGAGACACTGAAGCTGTTTCGTTCAGTCACTGCCATCGTCATCGACAGCGACATCCGCCCCTCCCACTACCGCACCAGTACCGCGGCGATCTATCTCGATCCGGCCTATCTGTGGCTGACCAATGCGGAGAAGGCCGACATCTCCAAACAGGAGGACTATCGCACCGATTTTGGCGCCGATCTGAGTTTCGACTACCTCTGGCGTTATGTCAGCGGCAGTAGCTATGCCTACGAGAGCTATGACCTGAATGGCACAGAAGAGCGCACCCTGGACGACATCAGACTGCCACTATCGCGTCTGCTCTACCATGAACTGGCCCACGCCGCCGACTTCGCCCCGCCGGACCGGATCGCCAGCCTCAATCCCAGCATCTCGGTCTATGAGGCGATCCGCAGTGTTGAGAACGACTGGCTCTCCATCGTCTCTATCGCCAACAGCCGTTAGTGTCACAGGAGCTGGATAGTATCGCCAGCGTACTCTATGACGGACAGACCGCCGACCAGACACAACAGCAGATGGAGGCCGACTACGCCGGCGCCTTACTACAGAATGATGGCGCCAACCACCTCTATAGCTACTACACCCAATATGAGGATCTAGCGATGCTGTTTGAGGCCGCTCTCATGAAACACTACGACGACATCGATATGGATATCGCTTTCGCTGGCAAACCGGCGGCAGAAGAGCCTGTTTGTGAGGACTATCTGGTCGGCTGGGGCGAGCGCAACCGGATTGCTGCTGAATCAGTTAAGGGTCGGGCCGAGTTCGCCGCCGAATCAATCCTGCCCGGCGCCACCGATTGGTCAGTCTTCTTTGCAACAATCGTGGGTATGCCTCAGTCGATGGTGGTAGGAGAGGACTGGTGCGCCAATCTGACATTGGGAACGGGTGCCAGATCAATCCGCGATGATGCGGCCCTCCAGAATTTGGCAAAACGCCCAATCAATCCCCAGGACCGCATGATTCCTTAATAATCATCCAAAATTTTATCCGCAAATGACGCAAAACATGCGAGGAGTGGGTCACTCTGGCGAGGCTAGTTCGTTGCTATTGGCGTTTTTGGCGGGACTAACTTCCC